>JAGNPF010000061.1 GCA_017989775.1 Flavobacterium sp. | reverse complement strand
ATGAAAATCACGATACAGATAAGAAAACAGAATCCGCTGATAAATTTGGCATTTATTTTTTTCTCTAAACCAGAATTATAGCCGATAAAAAACGAAATTACTATCGAAAAAGCGAACAATAGATAGACAATGGTTTCTGGCACTTTAGAATTCAAAACCATATTCGATTTGGATGCACTATCAAACATCTCGTTCAAAGCAGGCAACATCATGTTCGATTGAATAAAGTAGTCCTTGTTTTTGGCATAAAAAGTAGCGCGGTTCCACAATTTTTCGCTTGCCTCAGCCGATTGTTTCAAAGAAGCGTTTAGTTTTACTTCGTCATTGTCCAAAAGATAATATTCTTTTCGCGAGTTTAAATAGGAGTTAAAGTCTTTTTTGAATTCATTTTTTAAACTATCGGGATAAATGTCGGAGCGCAAAATAGCGGTTCCAATGCAGTTGGCTTCGTCGATTAAATTGTTTTTTCTATTTTCATAGCGGGAACCAGACATTGCAAACGTAAAACCCATAATTAAAGCCAACAAACCCAATAAAGCAGATGAGATTTCGGAATTTTTATTATCCGTTTTGGTTTTTTTTTAAGCCTGTTTTGTAACCTATCCAAATGGCTGCAAGCATCGAAAAAAATAATATGACAATAAGGTAAATGGCGTCTAAATCAAATAAAAAAGAATGTATCATAGTTTATGGATTTGTTGATTTGTTTTTTTCAATGGTGTCCAAATAAATTTGGTAAAATAAAGGTACAATTTTTAAAATTAAATTTAAAAATCGGATGAATTGATGTCGTTATAACGTTTTCGTTATGGATTGATATAATTTTAGCACTATTCTTATTTTTAAGTTCCTGAAAAGTTCTATATTTGTTATTCTTTCAAAAAAAATTAATAAATAACACACAATGAAAACTATAAACGATTTCAATTTCAAAGACAAAAAAGCCATAATCAGAGTTGATTTTAATGTGCCTTTAGATGAAAATTTCAATGTAACGGATGCAACGCGTATCGAAGCGGCAAAACCTACAATCGACAAAATCCTTGCCGATGGCGGAAGCGTGATTTTGATGTCGCATTTGGGACGACCAAAAGGAAAAGAAGCAAAATATTCATTGGGACACATTGTAAAAAAAGCTTCCGAAATTTTGGGACAAACGGTTTCTTTTGCCACAGATTGCATCGGAAGTGAAGCTGCGAATGCGGTGAAGAGTTTGCAACCGGGACAAATTTTGTTGTTGGAAAACTTGCGTTTTTACAAAGAAGAAGAAGCCGGAGATGTCGATTTTGCAAAAGAATTGGCTTCGTTTGGCGATATTTACGTGAACGACGCATTTGGAACAGCACACAGGGCACACGCTTCCACAACCATAATTGCACAATTTTTTCCAGAAGCCAAATGTTTCGGAGCCTTGTTGGCCAGGGAAATCGAAAGCTTGAACAAAGTTTTGAAAGATTCCGTAAAACCAGTAACGGCAGTCCTTGGAGGTTCAAAAGTATCATCAAAAATCACGGTTATCGAAAACATTTTGGACAAAGTCGACCATATGATCATTGGTGGTGGAATGACTTTTACCTTCGTAAAAGCCTTGGGTGGAAAAGTTGGAAATTCAATTTGTGAGGATGACAAACAAGAATTGGCATTGGAAATTTTGAGATTGGCCAAAGAAAAAGGCGTTCAAATCCACATTCCGGTTGACGTTGTTGCTGCCGATGATTTTTCGAATACAGCCAATACGCAAATTGTTGATGTTCGCGAAATTCCTGATGGATGGGAAGGACTTGATGCCGGACCAAAATCTTTGGAGAACTTCAAGAAAGTAATTTTGGAATCCAAAACCATTCTTTGGAACGGACCTTTGGGTGTTTTCGAAATGGAAAGTTTTGCCAAAGGAACAATTGCTTTAGGTAACTTTATTGCTGAAGCTACTGCAAATGGAGCCTTTTCACTTGTAGGTGGTGGAGATTCTGTTGCGGCAGTGAAACAGTTTGGTTTTGAGGACAAAGTAAGCTATGTTTCTACCGGTGGTGGAGCTATGTTGGAGATGCTTGAAGGTAGGATTTTACCCGGAATCGCAGCTATTTTGGACTAAAAAATGCATTTTTAACAATATTTATTGAAATTTTTAGTTTTAACGTATTAAGTTTGCAAAGAACGATTTGTTTTATAATCGTTTGAAGTATAGCACGTTGATTAAAAAGGTATGAATATAAAAAACACCACAATATCGGTTTTTCTATTATTGTCAATGTCTTTGTTTTCGCAGAAATCTGTTGAAAACAAAGGGATTGACAAAATGGAAACCAACAATTCCTATTTAGATTCCATCAAAAAAACTTTCGTAAAAGACGATTTGGCTTCCTGCGTTGACAGTCTGTGGATGAAGGAATTGACCAATTTGGATTTATACAATGATATTTCCAACGATATCAAAAGCATCAATACCGATGAAAAGGTTGATTATGAATTGTCGACAGAGTTGCTGAAACAACGACTGGCCGAAATGGATTCCAAATCACCATTCAACATCGAATACAATTCAGGTCTGGAAAACATCATCAAGTCATTTCTGAAAAACCGAAAAAAATCTTTTGAACGCTTGATGGCAATTTCAGAATATTATTTTCCGCTTTTTGAAGAAGCCCTGGCCAAACAAAATGTGCCTTTGGAAATAAAATATTTGGCAGTCGTGGAGTCTGCCTTGAATCCAAAAGCAGTTTCCAAAATGGGTGCCACGGGACTTTGGCAGTTTATGTATCATACCGGAAAGCAATACAACCTCAAGATTGATTCTTACGTGGATGACCGAAGCGATCCATTAAGATCCAGCGAAGCCGCAGCCCAATATATGGCCAATATGTATGCTATTTTTGGCGATTGGGATTTGGTTTTGGCTTCCTATAATTCTGGACCGGGGAACGTTGCCAAGGCAATTCGTCGATCGGGTGGACAGCAAAACTTTTGGAACATCAAAAAATACTTGCCGCAAGAAACTCAAGGGTATGTGCCTGCTTTTTTGGCCACGATGTACATCTACGAATACCACAAAGAACACGGGATAAAACCCAATAGGGCAGCAATGCCACATTTTGCAACGGATACCATATTGATTAAAAGAGAAATGTCGTTCAAGCAAATCTCGGACTTGTTAGATATTCCCGTAGCACAACTGCAACTGTTGAATCCATCTTATAAAATGAATGTAGTGCCGTTTTATCACGACAAATCCCATTTTTTGAGATTGCCAATGGACAAAATTGCCGTTTTTGCTTCAAACGAAGAAAAAATTTATGGTTATGCGCAGCGTCAATTGGACTTGCGTGAAAAACCATTTCAGGTTACCAAAGCCATTGCGGTCAAGGATACATTGAATTATACCCAACAAAGGACAACTCTTTCCAAAACAAAATATTATACCGTAAAACGCGGTGACAATTTGGGCGAAATAGCCAACAAATACAATGTCACAGTTGCCGAAATCAAAAAATGGAATAGACTGAAAAGCAGTACGGTGGCTAGTGGCAAAAGCCTGAAAATCATTACCGACGAAAGCGTGGTTCAAACAATTAAAAAAGAACCAAAAGCAGACAATCATTCCATAGCGTCTTCAGATGCCAAAACCAAGAAAGACATAAAATCCGACACTTTATCTACTGCAGTTGCCGCTTATTACGTGGTTCAAAAAGGGGACAATCTGGGGAGCATAGCCAAGAAACACAACGTTTCGGTCGAGGAAATAAAAGAATGGAACAATCTTTCGAACACTTCAATACAATTGGGAGCTTCGTTGCAAGTTGGCAAAAAAGAAGAGAATGCCAAGGAAGAATTGGCCGTGGCTCCAAAGATGGAAAATGTGGAATACATTGTCAAAAAAGGAGACAATTTGGGAAGTATATCCAAAAAATACGGTAGTTCCGTTGACGATTTGAAACAATGGAACAATTTATCCAACAACAACATTGCATTGGGCAAAAGTTTGATTGTTGCCAAAAGTGAAGTGGCGGTTGAAAGCAAGGCCGTTGCCGAAACATACAAGAAAAATTTGGCTTCATCTTCCAAAAGCAAGAACTACGATTATTTGGTACAAAAAGGAGATTCTTTGTACAGCATTTCCAAAAAATCGGGAGTATCCATTGCGGATATTAAAAAATGGAACAACATCGATGGTGAAGAACTTAAACCGGGAATGAAACTGAAAATAAACGGATAATTCGCGAAATTTTAGATTTCAGAATTTAGATTGGTGTTTGTGTAACAGACAAACATTCAAGCCATAAAGCGAATTAAGAAAGTTAAGAATACTACAAATCTTGATTTTCTTAATTCGCTTAATCGTTTAAAAATGCCCCATCTTTTCGCTAGAATCTAATTGTTTAGATTTGGATAGTTGTATTAATTTTTCGTGTAAATTTGCTTAAATTTTAAATTCTTCGTTTTACATAAAATGACACCAATGTTCCAAAAAATCACTATTGCTTTTGCTTTCCTTTTCCTTTTAAATTCTTGTGCTATCCAACAAAAAAGCCTGTCAACGAATGATTGGTATGCTTTTACCAAAACCAGTTCCGAAAGATTGGACCCTTCCAAAGTTTATGAGTTTACCGACGGCATGATTCGCATGCACGGCGAAAACATTGGTTATCTGATGACCAAAAAAAGCCATAAAAATTTCGAATTGAGTTTAGAGTATCGTTGGAACATGGAAGAAAAATTCAATCGAGGCAATGGCAAGAAAAATAGCGGAGTGATGTACAACATACCGCTAGATTCACCCGACAACATCTGGCCCAAAGGAATCCAATTCCAGATAAAAGAAAACACCACTGGCGATTTTATTTTTTTGGACAAAATGACGGCAAAAGTCAACGGAAAATTGATAGAAGCTGGAGCAAGTGTCACTTCGGCAAAATTTAGCGAAAACGAGAAGCCTTACGGTGAATGGAATTCAATAGTTATTATGTCATACAATGGTAAAATTACCCAATATTTGAACGGAAAGTTAGTAAACCATTGTGTTGAAGCTTCTTCTTTAGAAGGTAAAATCTCTTTGAATTATGAAGGTTCGCCAATTGACTTCAAGAATATTCAAATCAAAAATATTTCTGAAGAGTAAAACTTAAGACATATTTTTCTACATTTATTTGTGATTTGCTTCGCCTGTTCGCTATCGTTCGGGTCTCTTTCATCGAAAGAACAAATTATAGTCCCAATTCAATGAACAAAAACGTTTTTTTATTGCTGTCCTTTTTCTCGCTTTTGTTTTTTTCATGTAAAAAACAAGAGGACGACCTGCCCAAAAAAGCGACAGGAAAAATCAACACTATTTCGGTTGTAATTGACGACCAGCTCTGGAATGGCGAGGTGGGCGACCTCATTCGAAGTAAGTTTGCATCTCCCGTTGTCGGGTTGCCTCAAGAAGAGCCGCTTTTTACCATAAACCAGTATCCCGCCAAATTGATGGAAGGTTTCATGACGGATAGCCGAACGATTATTGTGGTAAAAAAAGAGAATAAAAACCATTTCGAAATAAAGAAGAATCAATATGCAGTGCCTCAAAACGTGTTTCATGTTTCCGGAAAAACCAATACCGCCATTCTGGAAATCATTGAAAAAAACGCGGCCAAAATTATCCAAATCATCAAGGAAACCGAAATTGCCGAAAACCAAAGAATCAACAGCCAGTCTTTGCTGAATCCGATAATTATCAAGAACAAATTCCAGATTTCCCTGCAAGTTCCTTCCGGCTATTTGTATGCCCATCAAGGAAGTAATTTTCTTTGGCTGAAAAAAGAAATTACCAGTGGCAACACCAGTATTTTGATTTACCAGGTTCCAATGAGTTCCATCAAAAAAGCCCCCAACCAAATCGCAAACATTGTCAAAATGCGCGATTCCATTGGCAATTTGTATATTCGGGGAACGGAACTCGACACCCACATGATTACCGAGGATGGTTATGCACCCTATCTTTTCAAAACCAAACTCAACGGCAAAGAAACTTACGAAACCCGGGGAACTTGGGAACTGAAAAACGATTTCATGTCCGGGCCGTTTGTCAATTATGCCATTCTTGACGAGAGACACCACAGGATATTGGTTTTGGAGGGATTTTGTTATTCGCCTTCCAAAGAAGAACGCGATTTGATGCACGAATTGGAGTCAATCATAAAATCAATCGTTATTTTGAAATAAATGGAAATACAGTGGACAATTAAATCTTTCGAGAACCTTTCGGTAAATGAACTTTATGACATTCTAAAGTTAAGAAGTGAAATTTTTGTGGTGGAACAAAATTGTGTTTATCTCGATATTGATGGAAAAGACAAACAGGCGTTGCATCTTTTTGGCGAATTCGAGGGCAAAATCGTGGGGTATTCACGACTTTTCAAACCCGGAATTACTTTCGATAATGCTTCAATTGGCAGGGTGGTTGTCGATGCCAATTACCGAGACAGAAAATGGGGTCACGACCTGATGCGGGAAGCCATTGCCGGAATCAAGCATCATTTTGGCGAAAGCAAAATCACCATTGGAGCGCAATTGTACCTGAAAAAATTCTACGAAAGTCACGGATTTGTCCAAACCAGCGAAATGTATCTGGAAGACGATATCCCGCATATCGAGATGAAAAGGGAGTAATTATATTTTAGTGACCAAGAATTCCACCCTTCTGTCAAGCGCGTCCCCTTTTCCCAGCGGAAATTGGTTTCCATAGCCTTTGTAAGACATTCGATACGGGCTTATACCTTTGGAACGAAGATACGAAAACACGTTTTTGGCCCTGTTTAGCGAAAGATTCCTGTTTTGGGTCTCTTCGTCAATGGCATCGGGATATTGGCGCGAGGTGCAACAAACGTGGCCTTTAATTTCAAATCGAAGCGACTTGTGCTTTTCCAACGCAAGAACCGTCCTGTCCAATTCTTTTTTGGCTGCCACGGAAAGAATGCTGGAGCCCATTTCGAAGGTTAGCCTTTCCAAAAGGATGAGGTCGCCCACTTTCGGTTTGGCGGGAACAAAAGCATAAACCGATTTTTTGATGAAGACGATATCGACGCGCCTGTTTCGATAACGTGTTTTTTCCAAATCTTTCACGGTGTCTTTATCCAGAACTACGCGTCCTTTGCCTTCGCAAATGAAAATCTTGTTAAGCGAAATGCCGTTGGAAACCAATATTTTTTGGACTGTGGCCACTCTTTTGTCCGATAATTTGTTGTTGTACTCTTCGCTTCCCCTGTCATCACAATAGCCATAGAGCTGGATGGCTTCAAACTGGGGAAAATTGGGAGAGTTGACAATCCCGACAAGCGAATTGGTTTCATTTTTGTTCAGGGCGAATTTGTCAAATTCAAAATACACCGATTGAACGGCATTTTCTTGGGCTGAAAGAAAACCAAAAGTCAAGAAAACCAATATTTTAAACCCCGTTTTCATCACATTTTCAAGATGCTTTTGTATTCGGCGCTATTGTTCAGGACATTTACCGCCTTCTTGATTTCGGAATTGTTTTTGAGGTAATATTGATACAAACCTTCCTGGTATTGGTAGCGTTTGATGATTTCGTCGGTGATTAAATTTTTGATTTCCTTTTGGTTTTTGTCCAACAATTTTTCTTCACTTTTTTGGAG
>JAGNPF010000060.1 GCA_017989775.1 Flavobacterium sp. | reverse complement strand
CGAAAAAATCTACATTCACCCCAAATCAGAGAACTGGTACAAAAAACTCGTGATTCAATTGATGGAGCAATTGGGCTTTGATTTCAAGATTGAAAAATCGGATTTGGAGAGTGATATTTTGATATAAGACAAAATTAAAACCTCATATTCACCTTCACGTTAAAAACCCGTGTGGTCATATAATTCGGGATGGCGTATTGGTTTTTGGAATAGACATCACGAACCCAAGTATTGGTAATGGCGTTTTGATTGTCGAAAAGGTTGAAAATTTCCAACCCGATGGCCAATTCCTTGAAAGGTTGCAGCCATTTTTTGGTGGACGGATTTTGGGCGTCAATCAACACTTTGGAGAATCCCACATCGGCTCGACGGTAATCACGCAATCTACTTTGGTACAAATAAGGATCGGAATATGATGGTGAACCTCCCGGCAATCCCGTGTTGTAAACCAAATTCAAGTACAATTTAATGCTCGGAATATTGGGCATGTAATCCTGAAACAAAAGCGCAAATTTCAATCTTTGGTCAGTTGGTCTGGAAATATAGCCTTTGTTGTCGATGTTTTCTTCGGTTTTCATGTAACCAAAACTGAACCAGGATTCGGTTCCGGGAACAAATTCTCCGTTCAATCTAAAGTCAAATCCTTGGGCATAAGCCACGGCATTATTAGCGGCAGCATACCGAATTCGAACATTGTCCAAAGTATAAGGATTCACGTCCGTCAAGGATTTATAATAAATTTCGGAAACCATCTTGAAAGGACGTTGCCACATCTTGAAACTATAATCATTGCTCAAAACAACATGAATGGATTGCTGCGCCTTGACATCCGCCTGCACTACTCCATCGGCATCTCTCAACTCGCGATAAGACGGCGGTTGATGGTACAATCCTCCCGAAAGTCGGAAAAACATGTCCTTGTTCCAATTGGGTTTCAAGGAAATTTGTGCCCTTGGACTAAAAGTGAATTGTGTTGAAGTTGTAATTCCGTCGCCGGAAACATTCCAATTTTGCGAACGTACTCCCGCATTCATCCAAATTTCGTTGCCTCCCAAATAGCCTTTACGGCTCCATTGCACATAGCCCGAAAATCGGTTGATATCGACAAAATTGGTCGCTCTCACATTATTATACGGCACCAATGGCCCAGTGTATGGCGAATAAGGCTGGTCATTTTTGGGCAAGAAATCAATCGGTGGGTTTATGGAAAATCCGGCAGAATCAATCACTTCCCATTCTATCACTCGATCCCTAATGGATTCTCGGGTGAATTTGGCTCCCCATTCGAATTGGTTTTTTTTGAAATTATGAATTCCTTTCAATTCTGTATTGATGATCAATGCGTCCAAATCGTTTCGGGCGTGGTTGAGTTGCGAACCAATTCCTCTCGTGAAAGAAACATCGCCAAAAGTATCCGAACCAATATTGGAATCCACTTCGCCCAAACGGTATTGTGCCAAAATATCAAAATATTCTTGTTCCTGGGTATGGTAAGCCGAAGCAATCAATTTGTAGGTTGACTTTTCGGATGCGGTATAAGTCGTTTTAACTGCTCCAAAAACGGTGGTGTATTTGTCTTTTTCCTGACCTTCATAGTAAATCAACAACGCCATCGGATCGTCGATGGTTCCAAAATTGGTTTGACGGGTCAAGGGTTGGTATTGGTAATCGTTTTGCGAAACATTCCCCAAGAAACTGAAATCCCATTTATCGGAAGGCTTGAAATTGACGTTCGTTTGAAAATCAGCAAATACAGGTGTATAATTGGTTTCTGTTTCTTGACTATCTACCAAAAGTGAATTGTTGCGATAGCGAATCCCATTTATGGTTGACCATTTTCCGTTTTTGGAAACGGCATCGACTGCGGCACTGGCTCCGAGGAAACTCGCTTCGGCAACGGCTCCAAATTGGGTTGGTTTTCGATAGGTGATATCCAAAACCGAGGACAATTTATCGCCGTATTTTGACTGGAAACCTCCTGCCGAAAAATCGACATTTTGAACCAAATCGGTATTGGTAAAACTCAATCCTTCTTGCTGGCCGGAACGAATCAGGAACGGTCGATAGACTTCGATTTCATTTACATAAACCAGATTTTCGTCGTAATTTCCGCCTCGAACGGCATATTGGGTACTCAATTCGTTGTTGGAATTGACACCCGGCAAGGATTTCAAAATATTTTCTACACCGGCATTGGCTCCGGGAATTTTCCGAATCGTTTCTGGTTCTATGGTCGTGATTCCCTGAACCCTTTTTTTGTTGTTTGCGGTAATCACGATTTCGCCCATTTGCTCGTCTTGGTCATTCATGACCAAGTTAAACTCGTACTCTTCATTGGATCTAAGGCTAATTGTGGCCGTAACTTTTTTCAGCGAAACGTGTGAAAAAACCACGATGGCTTTTTGATTGGCAGGAACGGTCAAAACATAATAACCGTTGGCGTTGGATTGGGCGACATTGCTCCGGCAAGACACGTTGACACCGGCCACGGGCTGATTGTTTTTATCCAGAATAACTCCCTTTATTTGGGCAGATTGGGCGAGAGCCAAAAATCCGAAACAGAAAAAAAAGAAAGCAAGTATTGTTTTATTTAGACCCAAGGAATTTGATTTTATTGTTTTTGACTTCTAAAAAAGCGAGTTTCAAAGATAGTGGAATTACCCATATTATCCATAACTATTATTTTTAATTCGTTCGCCCCTTCGGCCACGATTCCGTCGCTGAAGTTGTGGGTTATCTTTTTGGTTTTGTTGTCATATTCGAACAAAATCCACTTGCCGTTCAAATAGCCGTTATAGGATTTTATGCCTGACAATCCATCGCTTATGGTAAATTGAATGGTCTTTCTGTCGCTCAACCATTTGCCTTCGATGGGTTTGGCAATGGAAACAACGGGCGGAATCGTGTCCAAAACCAAGGCATATTTTCCCAAGGTTTTTACTTTGATCGTGAAAACATTGTCTTTTCTGGAAGTGGGATTGTACCCCATTTTCTTGCCGTTAATTGTGGCGATATACAATTTTTCTCTTTGCGCTTCGGTAAATTTCTTGTCCTCGATCGAAATCGTGAAATTGGTATGGGCAGGAACCGTGTCGTCGTGAAGAAAAAGGGTGTCGTTTTTTACATCAAAATTCAAATAAAAATCCTCATAAAAAGTACCGGCAGGAAAGAACACCGACATATTTTCTTTTTCAAAACTGCTTTCGTTGGCCGCTTTTACAAAATACTTTGAAATAATTGGCTCTTGGGCAACTATGGCAGGCGAGGTTCCATATTTTACCGGAATGGAAACCTTGGTTATGTTGCCATAGAAATCCGCGACTTCAATACGGTAGACCGAGGATATATTAGGAACCTGGGCAAGAACGCCATTGGTTTCATCGGTTTTTAGTATGCTCAGCTTGTATGGTTTTTTCATGAACAACTTTTGCACTCTTTGTTGGGTTTTCTTGTATCGCGAATAATCAATCAAGGCATTTATATAACGCATTTCGTCAAAAGAATAAGTGTCGAATTGATATCCAAAATTAGGTACACCGTTATAAAAGCTCTGCACTTTGTAAGCTCCATTTTTGTTGAACGAAACATCATCATAATCGAAAGCGTTGATGCCAAATCCTATCTTGCCGTTGGTATAAACAGCATCGGCAAGATAGGTTCCGTCTTTTTGTAACCGCAAATTGAGCACCAAAGGCCTTTTGGATTGATTGACCACCGTTTCGTCATTCAATGGATAGACATAAACACTTGAAATTATGGGCGGTTTGGCATCTTTCAACATTTTGTCAAAACCAAAAAGCATCGGATTGATGATGTATTCAGTAACATTGTCCCGAAATTCAAAATGTAAATGTGGCCCTTCAGAAGCACCGCTATTGCCCGACAAGGCTATGATTTGTCCTTTCTTCACGACCAATTCACCCGGCTTCAAAAACATTTCTATTTCGAAAGATTGCTCCTTGTAATGTGTTTTTTTGATAAAATCCTCGATGGAATCGGTGGCTCTTTGCAAATGTCCGTAAACAGAGGTATATCCGTTGGGATGGGTTATGTAGATGGTTTTTCCGTTTCCAAAAGTGGAAATCTTGATACGCGAAATATAACCGTCGGCAACGGCATAAACCTTCAATCCTTCTCTTTGTTGCGTCTTCAAATCAAAGCCAGCATGGAAATGGTTGGGTCGCAATTCGCCAAAATTACCCGACAATTGCATCGGGATATCCAGTGGGGATCTGAAATAGTCTTTGGGATAATCCTTTTGTGCGAAAAGAAAACCAGAAAACAACAATATAAACAGAGTGAAGAGATTTGATTTCATAGAATACATTTTGGCTAAGATAAAAAAAAGTCCCTACACAAAAAAACACGAATTCGCAACAAGCTGCATAACAACAAATTAAATATTTTAATGTAAAAAAACGAAGAAAAAATTGCAATAATAAAAAGGAATATTAACTTTGTAAGATTATGTAATATGTCGGACAAATTATGAGTGTAATTGCGGAAATAATTGATACTCTTGAAAATAAGATTGAGAAACTTTTTTCGAAGCTAAACAGTTTAGAAAAAAACAATCAAGATTTGAAAGCAGAATTGACCAAAGCAGCAACGACCATACAAAACCAATCTCACGAGATAGACGCCTTGAAAAAGCAGTATGAAACACTAAAAATTGCCAACGCATTACTGGGCAGTGAAGATAACAAAAGAGATACAAAGCTTAAAATAAATTCATTAATTCGTGAAATTGATTACTGCATAGCACAGCTATCAGACTAGTAAAAGATATGGACGAAAAGCTTAAAATTAAAATATCGATTGCGGACAGGGTCTATCCATTGACGGTGGATTTTTCCCAGGAAGAAGGACTAAGAAGTGCTTCCAAGAAGATCGATGTGATGATAAAGCAATTTGAAGAAAATTATGCCGTTCGCGACAAACAGGATGTATTGGCTATGTGTGCCCTGCAGTTTGCTTCGCAAGTAGAACAAAAACAAATTGACAACGCCATAAACGGCGAGGAAACCATTGAAAGAATCAATAAAATCAATGCTGTTTTGGATCAATATCTCGACAAATAAAAACAAACGTTCTTTACATAGACTAAGACACTGCCTACATTAGTTCAATTTTGGTAAACTCAACACTAACAATTTAGAATGAGCAAATCATCGTTACTATAGCAAGCCAATTCAGTTTGGAAGCTTGAACAGCGAGTTAGCTCAAAACTTGTATTTCAGAGTTTATACAAGCAATCTAATGTAGGCTTTTTTTATATATAAATTTTAATAAACCATGGACATCTTAACAATAATTATTTCAGGAATTGGAGGCATTGCGGCAGGTTTCGGCATAGCCAAAACAATAGAAAAAAGCAATATTTCCAATTTGATCAAGAACGCCAAAAAAGAGGCCGCATCCATCTTAAAAGATGCCAATCTTGAAGCCGAAAACATCAAAAAAGACAAAATTCTTCAAGCCAAGGAGAAATTTATCGAATTGAAAGCAGAACACGAACAAGTAATCCTTTCCCGCGACCAAAAGATGGCAGAAGTGGAAAAACGCATCCGCGACAAAGAATCACAAGTATCCAACGAATTGTCGAAAGCCAGAAAGATAAATGACGATTACGAAGCCAAGACAGCCGAATACAATTCCAAAATTGAAACTTTGGAAAAGAAACAAATAGAGGTCGAAAAACTGCACAAAAGCCACTTGCAACAACTGGAGGTTATAGCGGGGCTATCTACGGAAGATGCCAAAAACCAATTGATTGAAGGCCTGAAAGCAGAAGCCAAAACCGAGGCAATGTCGCACATTCAGGACACCATCGAAGAGGCGAAATTAACGGCCCAGCAAGAAGCCAAGAAAATCATCATCAACACCATTCAAAGAGTGGGAACGGAAGAGGCCGTGGAAAACTGCGTTTCCGTATTCAACATCGAATCCGATGACGTAAAAGGTAGAATCATTGGTCGTGAAGGTAGAAACATCAGGGCGATTGAAGCCGCAACCGGAGTTGAAATCATTGTGGACGACACCCCGGAAGCCATCATTCTTTCTTGTTTTGACCCTGTTCGTAGAGAAATTGCTCGTTTGGCTTTGCACAAATTGGTGACTGACGGAAGGATTCACCCAGCCCGTATCGAAGAAGTGGTCGCCAAAACCACCAAACAAATCGACGACGAAATTATCGAAGTCGGAAAACGTACCGTAATCGATTTGGGCATCCACGGATTGCACCCAGAATTGATTAAAGTGGTGGGTAGAATGAAATACCGTTCGTCTTACGGACAAAACTTGTTGCAACACTCCCGCGAAGTTTCCAAACTTTGTGGAATCATGGCAGCCGAATTGGGATTGAACGTAAAACTAGCCAAAAGAGCCGGTTTATTGCACGATATTGGTAAAGTTCCAGATGCCGAAAGTGATTTGCCACACGCTTTGTTGGGAATGCAATGGGCGGAGAAATACGGCGAAAAAGAAGAAGTTTGCAACGCCATTGGAGCACACCACGACGAAATTGAAATGAAATCATTGTTGTCCCCAATCATCCAGGTTTGCGATGCCATTTCAGGTGCCAGACCGGGTGCCAGAAGACAGGTTTTGGATTCTTACATCCAACGTTTGAAAGACTTGGAAGAAGTGGCTTACGGGTTCAGCGGAGTGAAAAATGCTTATGCCATCCAGGCCGGTAGAGAACTTCGCGTAATCGTGGAAAGCGAAAAAGTTTCAGACGACAACGCAGCCACTTTATCTTTCGAAATTTCACAAAAAATCCAGACAGAAATGACTTATCCGGGTCAAGTGAAAGTTACGGTTATTAGAGAAACAAGAGCGGTTAATATCGCGAAATAAATCCTCACCCTAGCCCTCTCCAAAGGAGAGGGAGGCGGAAAATTATACCAATTTTTAAAATTCCAAATTCCAATTGCACTATTGGAATTTGGAATTTTTTTATTGGAATTTCCCAACTATTTCCTCGGGTGAAAAGTATTAATCACTTCGGTTAAAAATTTCCGGTCCAAATGCACATAGATTTCGGTCGTGGTAATTGATTCGTGACCGAGCATTAATTGGATGGAACGCAAATCGGCACCATTTTCCAGAAGATGCGTGGCAAAGGAATGACGCAAAGTATGCGGACTGATGTTTTTTTGCAATCCAATTTTAGTCGCCAAATCCTTGATTATCGTAAACAGCATCGCCCTAGTCAGCTGGCTTCCCCGCCTATTCAAGAACAAAGTATCCTCGTGTCCTTTCTTTATGTCGAGATGGGCTCGAATGTCGTCTTTATAAATTCGAATGTATTTTTGGGTCAAATTCCCAATGGGCACAAAACGTTGCTTGTTTCCTTTTCCCGTGATTTTAATGAAACCTTCATCAAAAAACAAATCCGAAATTTTCAAGGAAACCAATTCCGAAACCCGAAGTCCGCAACCATAAAGCGTTTCCAGCATCGCTCGGTTCCGTTCGCCTTCATTGGAACTTAAATCTATGGCAGCAATCAAGGCGTCTATTTCTTCAACCGACAAAGTGTCGGGAAGTTTTCGTCCCGTTTTGGGAGTTTCGATCAATTCCATTGGATTGTCCTGACGATAATCCTCAAAAATCAAAAAACTGAAGAAACTTTTCAAGCCCGAAATGATTCTGGCCTGCGAGCGGGGATTCACTTCTTTGGAAACACTGTAAATGAATTGTTGAATGGTTTCTTC
>JAGNPF010000059.1 GCA_017989775.1 Flavobacterium sp. | reverse complement strand
TCGCAGTTCTATTTGCGAATAATCCGCAGAAACCAAGGTGTAATTTTCGTCACGGGCAATAAATGCTTTTCGAATCAATCGACCTCTTTCGGTACGAATCGGAAAGTTTTGCAAGTTCGGATTATTGGAGCTCAATCGCCCTGTTGCAGCCACGGTTTGCATATAATCAGTGTGAACGCGACCCGTTTTTGTGTCAACTTGGTTCGGCAACGCATCAATATAAGTACTTTGTAATTTCACCATTTGACGCCATTCGAGGATGTCGCGCACAATTTCGTTGTCGTTGGCCAAGTACGACAAAACTTCTTCGCCAGTGGCGTATTGACCCGTTTTGGTTTTCTTTTGTTTGGCTCCGCCAATTTTTAATTTGTCAAACAAGATGTCGCCGAGTTGTTTTGGCGACGCCAAATTGAATTTCTCGCCAGCGGTTTCGTAGATTTTTTGTTCCAAAGCGGCACTTTCTTTTGCCATTTCAACCGACATCGATTTCAGGAATGGAACATCTAGATTAATTCCTTCCAATTCCATTGCTGCCAAAACGGGAATCAACGGAATTTCGATTTCATCAAATAATTTTTTGGTTTCGGCTTTGTCGAGAATCGGGCTGAAATTTTGTTTCAGTTGAAAGGTAATGTCGGCATCTTCGGCGGCGTATTCCTTAATGTCTTCCAAAGGAACTTGTCGCATAGACAATTGATTTTTTCCTTTTTTGCCAATTAAATCTTCGATGGATTTTGGCGAATACTTCAAGTAAGTTTCGCTCAAAACATCCATATTGTGACGCATATCGGGATTAATCAGATAATGCGCAATCATCGTGTCGAACAATTTTCCTTTGATTTGAACGCCATAATGCGACAGGATTTTTAAATCGTATTTGATGTTTTGACCAATTTTTTCAATGCTTTCACTTTCGAAAAAAGGTTTGAATTTGTCCACCAAAACTTGTGCTTCCTCTTGATTTTCGGGAAACGGAACATAAAAGGCTTTTCCTTTTTCGAAAGAGAACGACATTCCAACGAGTTCGGCATTCAGGGCATCGATTCCCGTTGTTTCAGTGTCAAAACAAACCGAAGTTTGATTCATCAAGTTTTGCAAGAGCAATTTCACTGCAAAATCTCCCTGAATACTTTGGTAAAAATGTTCGGTGTTTTCCAGTGTCGCATAGTGTGAACTTGATTTTGTTTCGCCACTTTCCTCATCCGAAAAACCAAATAAATCAAATTGATCTTCATTGGATTTTTTGGCGGGAGCTTTTTTGACTATTTTTTCATTGTCATTGTCATTGCTATTGTCATTGCCATTGGAATTTCCGTTGGTGTCAATTTCATCGTATTCTTTTCCGGTTCCGAAATATTTGTCAAACTGCGCTTTCATCTGGCGAAATTCCAATTCTTGGAACAATTCGTCTGTTTTTTCGACATCGGGTTTAGAAAGTTCATAATCTTCGGCATTGAAAGTCACAGGGCAATCCAGCAGGATTGCGGCTAATTTTTTGGACAATAAACCCAATTCGGCATTGGCTTCGATTTTGTCTTTTATGGCTCCTTTCAATTGGTGCGTGTTGGCCAAAAGATTTTCCATCGAACCGTATTCTTTTAGGAATTTTTTGGCTGTTTTTTCGCCAACTCCCGGCAATCCCGGAATGTTGTCGGCAGCGTCGCCCATCATTCCGAGGTAGTCAATCACTTGTTCGGGTCGTTCGATTTCGAATTTTTCCAACACTTCGGGAATTCCCCAAATTTCGATGTCGTTGCCCATTCGAGCCGGTTTGTACATAAAAATATTTTCGGAAACCAATTGTGCAAAATCTTTGTCCGGTGTTACCATATACACTTTGAAATCTTCTTTTTCGGCTTGTTTGGCCAAAGTGCCAATCAAATCATCGGCTTCAAAACCTGCAACTTCAATGATGGGAATGTGCATGGCTTTCAATAATTCCTGAATGTAGGGAACGGCAATTTTGATGGCTTCGGGAGTTTCGTCGCGATGCGCTTTGTACTCCTGATACATTTCGTAGCGATACGTACTTCCGCCTTTGTCAAATGCCACTGCCAAATGGTCTGGTTTTTCTCTTTTGATAACGTCCATCAAGGCATTCATGAACCCCATAATGGCGGACGTATCCATTCCTTTGGAATTGATTCTGGGGTTTTTGATAAAAGCAAAATAACCGCGAAAGATTAAAGCGTAAGCATCGAGCAGAAAAAGGCGTTTTTGTGACATAGTGAAATAAATTATTGAGCGTAAAAATAGAGAACTATTTTGTGATTATTTTTAAAAGTTATAATTTCATTTTTTAAATTATTATATTTGAAATGAATTTAAGAAAATCAATATGGAATTTATTGAAATTAATCCAAAAATAATGCTTGGAAAGCCTGTTATCAAAGGCACAAGGATTACTGTTGAGCATGTTATTTCTATGTTGGCTCAAGGAATTTCCATTGATGAAATTCTACAAGAATACAAAGGGTTGACAAAGCAAGAGATTTTGGCTTGTTTGCAGTATGCCGAGAATATTCTTGAAAAAACCACTACTTTCGACTTGGATAAAATGGCTTCCTAAATGCGATTTTTGGTTGATGAATGCACAGGCACTTCGGTGGCCGATTGGCTTAAAAATGAAAATCACGACGTTTTTTCGGTTTTTGAGCAATGGCGAGGCGCTTCTGATGATGCTATTTTAGAAAAATGCCACCAAGAAAATTATATTCTTGTCACTTCTGATAAAGATTTTGGTGAAATGGTTTTTAGAAATCAAAAAGTACATAACGGGATAATTTTGGTGCGTTGTAGTCCTAATAATTTTGTTAAGCGAATAGAAGTTTTGTCCAAACTTTTAAAAAATTATTCGGATAAACTTGAAAACAACTTTGTGGTTGTCAGCAATGATAGCGTTAGGATTGTTGAAGTGAATTAGGGTTGGCCTCATTTCGGCAACTAGAAGTCATCTGTCATAAATTTTTCGATTATTAACTATAAAGAATGACTTGGTCTTTCGTTAAATTTTTTATAATGAAGCCATTTTCTGCAATCATTATTTGTTATTTTGCAGAAAATTTCTATCTCGATGATTTTACGCATATTAATATTGTGTCTTGTTCTTTTTGTTGTTGAATTGTATGCTTATCAGGCATTAAGGACGGTAGTGAAATCGAAATATTTTTTGGTTTCCTATCTGGTAATAAGTGCTCTTCTATTGGCATTCATAGTTTATTCTTTTACGCAATTTGATCGTTCGGTGGGACAAACGGGCCAAAGCATGCGAGCAACAGGCCTGCTTCTTTTAGTATATATTCCAAAAATTATTTTGACCTTGGTGCTGTTTGGCGAAGACATTTTTCGAATTGGTTTTGGTTCCATAAATCATTTTGCAAAATTCAACGACAGTGTCGATTTTCTGGCTTCAAGGCGAAAGTTTGTCAGCCAAGTTGGATTGGGAATAGCGGCAGTTCCGTTTTTGTCCTTGTTGTATGGAGTGACAATGGGGAAATACAACTACAAAGTCATCAAACAGCGCATATTTTTCCCTGATTTACCGGACGCTTTTGATGGTTTGACCATAACGCACATATCCGACGTTCATAGTGGAAGTTTCGACAATCCCGATAAAATTAATTATGCCATAGACTTGATCAACGAACAGAATTCTGACTTGATTTTGTTTACAGGCGACATTGTCAATACCGATGCCAAAGAAATGCATCCCTGGATTGACACTTTCAAAAGAATCAAGGAGCACAAGTACGGTAAATATTCGGTACTGGGAAATCATGATTATGGCGAATACGTGACTTGGCCTTCGGAAGCAGCGAAAGAAAAGAATTTTCAGGACATAAAAAATTTGCATAGGCAAATTGACTTCAAATTGATGTTGAACGAGCATGCTTTTATTGAAAATGGAACCGACAAAATTGCCTTGGTAGGAGTGGAGAATTGGGGGGTTAAATTTAAAAAAGCGGGTGACTTGCAAAAAGCATCAGATGGATTGTCAAAAGAAGATTTTAAAATTTTGATGAGCCACGATCCAAGCCATTGGGATGCCGAAATAAATAATCACGAGAAAAATTTCCATTTGACTTTGTCGGGTCATACTCATGGAATGCAGTTTGGAATAGAAATTCCAGGAGTAATCAAATGGAGCCCGATACAATATGTTTACAAACAATGGGCTGGTTTATATGAAAATTTGGGTAGATATGTTTATGTAAATAGAGGCTTTGGTTTTCATGCGTATTCCGGAAGAGTAGGAATTATGCCCGAAATCACGGTCATCGAACTAAAAAAAGGCTTGAATGTAGCTTAATTCGTTTAAAATGCTACATTTGTAAAATAATATCTCTTTTCAATAGATTTAGAAAATTAAATTCGTTGGTTTTATGTCAAAATTTGGAGAACTTATAAGCACTCAAGTCCCTGTGTTAATTGATTTTTACACAGATTGGAATGAATCATCTATCTTGATGCATCCTGTAATCAGGGATGTTGCCGCGGCTCTGGGCGATAAGGCAAAAGTGATAAAAATAGATGTTGATAAAAATCAAGAACTAGCCGATGCTTTGCGCATCAAGGGGCTTCCCACTTTGATGATATATAAAGGAGGTCAAATGATCTGGAGACAATCCGGTGAATTGGATGCCAATACCATAATTGGACTGGTTCAAGAACATCTTTAATCTGTCATTGCGAGGAACGAAGCACCCGAGCGAAGCGAACTGAGCTTCAGCTAATCTTGTCTTATTGAATTGTATCGAACACAAATCCTTTTGCTGTCCAATATTTTAATGCTTTAGGCAAAGTGTATTCCAGGTTTGGAAATGCTTTTACGCTGTCGTGGAATACAATAATGCTTCCCGAACTTACATTTTGCAATACATTTTCCAGGCATTTTTCTGGAGAAATAGAAGTGTCGTAATCGGCACTCAAAACATCCCACATAATAATTTTGTATCCCAATCGTCGCAGTTTTTTGGATTGTGAAGGCTTTATTTTGCCGTAAGGCGGACGGAAGATTTTAGATTTTAGATTGCAGATTTTAGATTCAAGGATTTGTTCTTCACATAAAAATGTATTCTTTAAATACTCTTCGGTTGAAGTTTTCCAACCGTTCAAATGGTTGAAAGTATGATTTCCGATGGAATGTCCTTCGTTGATTACTTTTTCGAAAATCTCGGGATGTTTTTCGATGTTGTGGCCAATGCAGAAAAAAGTGGCTTTGGCATCGTGCTTTTTTAATTCTTCGAGAACCCAGACCGTTATTTCGGGTATTGGACCATCATCAAAAGTGAGGTAGATTTTGTTCTCCGTATTGGGTACGTCCCAAACAAGATTCGAGAATATTTTTTTAACGAGGGAGTTTGTTTTTATCCAGTAGAAACTCATGATTCAAGTTTTTGATTGAAACAAAAAATGTAGCGACATTTTTCAACAGTGCTACATTTTTTTTGTTTTCATCTTTTATGATTTGTTATTCTCTATCACGTTCAAAATGCTCGAAAATTTTGATGTAGGTATTGAATGCTGTCCTGTTTTTGTTGTAAAAAGAGATGTCTCCAGATTCTTTCATTACTTTCAGTAAACTTCTGTAGCGTTCGATGTCGGTAATGATGTCAATGGCAAGGTCGTTTTGGTCTGAAAGTCCAAGGCCTCCATAATAGGTAAGGTTCTCTTGGTATTTCGCCACTAGTTTGCTTAAAAGTTCTTGCGCTTTTGCTTTTTCGCCCACTTGATAATATCCTTTGGCAAAAGGTTCCACCATGGAGTAATAACCAAATTTTTCCAAAGGCATTTTTGTCAAGGCCAAGTTGATCACGTTTTTCGCCTTGTCCATTTTTCCTTCGGCAATCAATTTATCCATCAATCTCGATAGAACCGATCGGTATGAAATGCTGTTTTTTCGGGTTTCAGGATCATGATAAATATCTCCGTCGCTATTGCCCCAATCCCATTTCATGACGATAGAGTACATTTTGTCGGCATCAATTCCACCCATGTCCATTGGATTGGTGTCTTTGTCAATCTTTGTTTGTATTGGAACTAATTTATAAACCATTCCCTCCAGTTGAAGGTAGTTTTTTAGCCATAAATAATCTTCGTCGTCAAAGGCGCCCGGACTAAAATAGATCGGTCTTTTCCAATTGTTGTTGGCCAAAACATCCAGCATCATCAATCTGTTTTTGTAAAGTGCATTCCCCTTGATGTCGAGGTCTATATAAGGTACGATGGAATCGTTGAATTTTGCGGCAACCACTTTGTTTTGGATGATGGTGTTCTTGTCAATAGGAATCCTGATTTTGTTGGTTGGATAAAAATGGATGGTTTGTCCATTCTGCATCTCGACTGTAGATTTAGGATTTTTGATAAAATTGATAAAGTCTTTGATGTCCCAACGGCTTTCCGTTTTTGGAATATGGGCCACATAATCCAGTTTGTCGCCCACATATTCGCCGTGTTCAAAAGAAATTGGCAACGGATTGGATTCGTAGGTCTTGGTTTTCATTTGGTCAATGTACCAGTCGGTCATGAACAAACTCGTGTTTACAATTTTGACATCGGTTCGTATGTGTTCAATTTCTTGCGCATACCAAAGCGGGAAGGTGTCGTTGTCTCCAATGGTGTATAAAATGGCATTCGGGTCGCAGGAGTTCAAATAGGCTTTTGCCAATGCCGTTGCGGTATGTTTGCCGGAACGGTCATGATCGTCCCAGTTTTGGCAAGCCATAAGAACTGGAACCGCCAACAATGTAGCAGTGATTACCAATGGTCCGGCTATTTTTGGAGCCAAGTAGTTGCGGGCACTGTCGTAGAGCGCATATACGCCAAATCCTATCCAAATGGCGAACACATAAAATGAACCTACCAAGGCATAATCCCTTTCACGGGGTTCAAAAGGTCTTTCGTTGAGGTAAATTTTCAGGGCAAGTCCCATAAACAGGAACAGCACTAAAAGCACATAGAAACTTTTTCGATCCTTGCTGGCGTGAAACATTATGCCAATGAGTCCTAAAATCAGCGGTAGAAAGAAATATACGTTTCGTCCTTTGTTGTTCAATACATCCGAAGGCAGGTTTTGTTGGGAGCCTAGATGCAATTCGTCAATGAATGTAATTCCGCTGAGCCAGTTTCCGTCTTGATAATCATATCTTCCTTGAACATCGCTTTGACGGCCAACAAAATTCCACATCAAATACCTGAAATACATGTAGCCAAATTGGTATTCGACCATAAATCTCAAGTTGTCTAAGGTTGCTGGTTTTTCCACTATTAAATAATCACCGTAACTGCGCAGGAATTTCACGAAACCTTCATTGTCAATTTGTTTTTGGGCATAAGCTTGCCTGAATTCGGTTACGGTTTTTTCTAATTCCGCCTTCAGTTGGGCTATGGCTTTGTTATAATCTTCTTCCGAAAGTTGGCTAGGATCGATTCCGTATTTTTGCAAATCGTCCTCGTATGGGTAATCAGGGTTCAATCGAAACTCTGGCGGGTTCGTAAAGTTGATGTAGTTTTCTATGTTATCAGGACTCCAAAGTCTTGGTAAAATTGTTTTGTGAGCATCGTCACTATTTTGTACCGCGTTTTTGAAATTGTTTACAATAACATATTTTCCGGTTTTGTAATCTCTTTCATAGTTGGGGGCTTTGTCCAAATAAGGCTTGTCTTTGTCTAGGCCGGCAAAAGCCTCGGTGTATTGTGGGCCATAAAACAAGGGGTTTGAGCGTGT
>JAGNPF010000399.1 GCA_017989775.1 Flavobacterium sp. | reverse complement strand
CCAAAGCCGGTTTCAGGATATTCGCCGCATCCATCGCACCTTCGCCACCGCCAGCACCCACAAGGGTGTGGATTTCGTCAATGAAAAGCACGATGTCGCCTTCGGCTGCCGTCACTTCTTTCACGACCGATTTCAGACGCTCTTCGAATTCACCTTTGTATTTGGCTCCCGCAATCAAGGCTCCCATATCAAGTGAAAACACGATTTTGTCTTTCAGGTTTTCGGGAACGTCGCCATCCACGATTCGGTGCGCCAAACCTTCGGCAATGGCGGTTTTACCCACGCCGGGTTCACCGACCAACATCGGGTTGTTTTTGGTTCGACGGGTCAAGATTTGCAAAACCCTGCGAATTTCTTCGTCACGACCAATTACGGGATCAAGTTTTCCGGTTCTGGCCAATTCGTTGAGGTTTTTGGCGTATTTGTTCAAGGAATTATAAGTTTCCTCGGCAGAAGCCGAAGTTACTCTTTCGCCTTTTCGAAGTTCATCGATGGCGGCTTTCAGTCCTTTTTCGGTAACGCCTTGGTCTTTCAGGATTTGGGCGACTTTACTTTTCGAACCAAAAATAGCCAAGATTAAATGTTCGATGGAAACGAATTCGTCGTTCATTTTTTTGGCAATGATTTCGGCTTCGTTCAATGTTGAATTTGCGGTTCTGGAAAGCATAATTTCGCCACCCGAAACTTTCGGAAAGCTCTGGATGGTGCTGTCCAATATTTGTTCGAACAACGGAACATTTACATTTAGTTTTTTCAAAATGAAAGGTGCCACGTTTTCATCGACTTCAAAAATAGCCTTGAAAATGTGTTCGTTTTCAATTTGTTGTTGTCCAAAACTTTGAGCCAATTGCTGTGATTGCTGAATGGCTTCCTGCGATTTGATCGTAAATTTATTGATGTTCATTTTACTTTTTATTTAAAGTGAATGTTTGTTATGCAAATTAATGTGCTTGTGTAAATTTAAAGATGTTGTACCTTTGTCGAATAATCGTCAAATCTTATTCCACCACCAAAGTTACGACATTTTGACTGGATATAAGGGATTTACGAACGACAAAATGACTTAAAAAACGACAAAATGAGCATGTTTTCAACTATTTTCGGAAATTCTGAAGAGCAAGATAAATTAAACAGTAAAATCAATTGGATTCCGTTGCAACATTTGGGGCAATTGGATGAAATAGTAGCCTTTTCCAATGCAAAACCAGCCGTGATTTTCAAACACAGCACCCGTTGCAGCGTGAGCAGATTTGCCTTGAAACAATTTGAAAACGAATTTGATTTAAAAGAAGAAGTAGATGCCTATTTCCTGGATTTATTGGAACACAGAGATATTTCGAACGAAATTGCTACCCGTTTTGGAGTGTATCACCAATCGCCACAATTGCTGTTGATCAAGGAAGGGAAATCGGTTTATGATGTTTCCCACAACGATATTGATGCCGGGGAATTGAAGGGGAAATTGTAGATTTAATAGGAACCTCCTGAACCGCCACCACTAAAACCACCACCTCCATACTCCATTGGAGATTCGTTTACAGCTTCGGGTTTAAGTCCGAATTGTGAAGCTACGATTAACATTTCAGCATTTAAAAAGGCGTTAGAATTATTTATTCTGTCCGGCTTAAAAGTCAATCCGATTTCCCTGTCTTTCAGTTTTTTTATCGAAAAATAAGCTATGGCAAACAAAACCAATCCTCCCAGTGTTAAGGCAACTTCTATTGGCAAAACGGAATAATAAAAACGGATAGTGTAAATTGAAAAAGCAATGGCTAAAAAGCTAATCCAAAGCATAATTCTATCCTTTGTTTTTAACGCCTGAACCAAATAAGCTATCGGGACAATTACTGTAAAGGCATAAAAGAAAATTGCAAAAGGAATGTCTTTTCCGGGAAGTATTTCATTTCCCAAAAGCATTACCGAAAGTTCTCTTACTACCAGATAATTACAAGAAAGACAAAAGAGTACCAAACAGAAACTATTGGCTAATAAAATCCCTTTGTAATAATAGTTTTCGCTGAGATTATTCATTGTTTTTTTAGTAAAAAAATAAAATCCAGCCGAAAATAGCATAGCAACGAATGGCAAAATAGTTTTTCCGATTGCTCCAAATTCAAACATTCCATAAAACAATACTGCCGAAGCTGCTAAACAAAAAATAAGCGCTGATGGCAAATGAATATATCTTAGGTACATTAAAAAAGCAGCAATTGCTATGAAAAAAGCAATTACTATTTCGTAACCTTCGGTTGTAATGCCAATTGCAATACCCAGACTAAGAAGAGTTCCTAAATTGAAAGCATCGTCTAATCCGTGTCCATAATATTTTTGAGTGGACAAAATATTGGCTCCAACAAAACCAATTATTGTGAAAATGTAAAAACAAATTTTCCAAAAAGTCTGACCGCCATCTAATCCTAATAATGAAAATGCCCCGCAGAGAGATACATACAAAAATGCTCCCAACAAAAAGAATCCTAATCGTACCAAGATATTATCGTGTC
>JAGNPF010000058.1 GCA_017989775.1 Flavobacterium sp. | reverse complement strand
TGGATTTGTCCAAAGCTTTGGCAATTTCTCTATAAGAAACCGCTACTTGTTTTGGTTTACCAGTCAACAAATCCCTACCTTGAACCGACATTTCTTCTGGAGGAGTTTCCAAGTCTTCGATGGCTGCACCTACTTGAATTTTTATTTTCTCTGCCGTGCTTTCTCCAACAAAAAGGTTGTGTTGGGTACGCATGTAATACACGATGTCATTGGTAAAAACGTCACCGGCAATTTTCACCGATTTGTCGCACACAATTCCACCCAATGCAATTACGGCGATTTCAGTCGTTCCACCCCCGATATCCACGATTATATTTCCTTTTGGTTGCATGATGTCGATACCGATACCAATTGCCGCAGCCATTGGTTCGTGAATCAAATAGACTTCTTTACCATTTACTCTTTCACAAGACTCTTTTACCGCTCTCATCTCCACTTCGGTAATTCCGGAAGGAATACAAACCACCATTCTCAATGCTGGGGTAAACATTCTTTTTTTCAATGCCGGAATGCTTTTGATGAGCATACTGATCATTTTTTCGGAAGCATCAAAATCGGCAATTACACCGTCTTTCAAAGGTCTTATCGTTTTAATGTTTTCATGGGTTTTCCCTTGCATCATGTTGGCTTCTTTACCAACAGCAATGATTTTTCCTGATATTCTATCACGAGCAACTATCGAAGGGCTGTCAATTACTACTTTATCATTATGTATGATTAAAGTGTTTGCGGTACCAAGGTCTATCGCGATATCCTCGGTCATGAAATCAAAAAATCCCATAAATTTTTAAGGGTTTAAAAGTTATAAATTTGTAAGGTACAAAGCTAAACAAATTAATGTTTGAAATGACGTGTTCCTGTAAATACCATTGCCAATTTATTTTCGTTGCAATAATCGATGCTCAATTGGTCTTTTATTGATCCTCCGGGTTGGATAACGGCTGTTATTCCTGCTTCTTTTGCGAGTTGCACGCAATCCGGAAAAGGGAAAAAGGCGTCGCTCGCCATCGAGGCTCCTTCCAAGCTGAATCCAAAAGCTTTCGCTTTGTCAACTGCCTGCATCAAGGCATCCACTCTTGAGGTTTGTCCCGTTCCCGACGAAATCAAGGTTCCGTTTTTGGCAAAAACTATCGTGTTGGACTTGGTATTTTTACACACTTTTGATGCAAAAATCAAATCTTCCAC
This sequence comes from Flavobacterium sp., assembly GCA_017989775.1. Classification (GTDB taxonomy): domain Bacteria; phylum Bacteroidota; class Bacteroidia; order Flavobacteriales; family Flavobacteriaceae; genus Flavobacterium. Next base: position 6,577 of record JAGNPF010000058.1, on the reverse strand, counting down.
TTCCTGTGCCGTTGGCGCTGTTAAGGTAACGGTTTTTAGGTCCGCTTTAGTATCCGTGATGTTATTTCTTTCTTGAACCAAAAGTCCGTTCAAACAAGTTCTTACTTGTTTTTGAGGCAATTCCACTTCATTTTGAATCAAAATAATTCTGTTTTTCTTTTCTTGCAAGATGGCAACGGCCGCTTCGTCATAACTTGGAGCGATGACCACTTCACAAAACAATTTGTTGATTTCGGTGGCAGTTGCAACATCAATTTTGGTGTTGGCAATCAAAACGCCACCAAAAGCTGAAGTTGGATCGCAAGCCAAAGCCGCATTATACGCTTCGCTGATGGTTGGTCTTGTTGCTAATCCGCAAGCGTTGTTGTGTTTCAAGATGGCGAAAGTTGGCCCATCGTTTTTGAATTCGTTAATCAAATTTACGGCTGCATCCACATCCAACAAATTGTTGTACGACAATTCTTTTCCATGCACTTTTTGGAACATCGCGTCAAAATCGCCAAAGAAAAATCCTTTTTGGTGTGGATTTTCTCCATATCTCAACACTTGCCCATTGTCAATGCTGGTTTTCAAAATGGTTTCGTCCGTATTGAAATAGTTGAAAATTGCCGTGTCATAATGAGATGAAACATGAAATGCCTTGGTGGCAAACATTTTTCGGTCTTCCAATGTCGTGGCTCCGTTTTGTTTGCTGATGACGTCCAAAAACAAACCATATTCGGCAACCGAAGGAATAATTACGGTATCCTTGAAGTTTTTTGCGGCGGCACGAATCAACGAAATCCCGCCAATATCTATTTTTTCGATAATATCGCTTTCGCTAGCTCCCGAAGCAACCGTTTTTTCGAAAGGATACAAATCAACAATCACCAAATCAATTTGAGGAATGTCGTATTCCTTCATTTGTTGCACATCGCTTTCGTTGTCTTGACGATTCAAGATTCCTCCAAAAACTTTTGGGTGCAAGGTTTTTACCCTTCCACCAAGAATGGACGGATAGGAAGTAACATCTTCGACAGGAACAACAGGAATACCCAAGTTTTTAATAAACTCTTCGGTTCCACCCGTAGAATAAAAGATTACGTTTTGCTCGTGTAATTTCTTTATTATGGGTTCCAAACCTTCTTTTGAAAAGACAGAAATTAATGCAGACTTGATTGTTTTTGTTGTGTTCATGGTGTAGTAAGAATTTTGTGGTGCAAAAGTAGTTTTTTTGATGATAAAATTCAAATGTATTTATGTAACAATATTTTAAAAAACAATACCTATGAAACAGCGAATTTTCATTAGGTTTATGAAGAAAATTTTTGGAATTTTACAATAACACTAAACACCGTTTTATGCTGGTTTATTTTAGACTATTATCAGAGAGTTTCCGTTTTGCCATGAATGCGTTACGAAACAATAAACTACGCACCTTATTGTCATTGCTTGGTGTTACCATCGGAATTTTTTCAATTATAGCCGTGCTTGCCGCCGTGGATTCCCTGGACAGGAAAATTACCAAGGATTTAAGCACCTTGGACAAAAACACCATTTATTTGATGCGAATGTCTTTTGGACCTTCTGAAATCCCGGAATGGAAAAGAGAGCAATTTCCCAACGTGAAATACGACGAATATATTTATTTAAAAAGCGCAATGAGCAACACGGAGCAAATGGGCTACCAAATATTCACCAACAGGGAATCCGTGAAATACGAATCGAACACAGTCACCTCCGTAAATATCGTTCCGGTTTCGCACGAGTTCATCGACATCCAGGGACTGGAATTTGACGAAGGACGTTTTTATACGGAATCCGAAGCCAATTCTGCCAGTCCGGTTGTGGTCATAGGAAAAGAAATCGCAGAATCCTTATTTGAAGACTCCGACCCCATTGGCAAAAAAATCCGTTTGTATGGTCAGCGTTTTACCGTTATCGGGGTTTTGAAAAAGAAAGGCAGCGGTTTGTCTTTTGGAAACAACAACGACACTTCGGCATTTATTCCGGTGAATTTCGTCAGGCAACTCATTGGCGACAACAACAAATCCGTTGTCAACGTGATTATTTTCAAACCGCAAGCAGGAGTCGACATGGAAGCCTATAAAGCCGAAATCACCCAAAAACTGAGAGCCTTCAGGGGTTTAAAATCAGGTGAAATCGACAATTTCTTCATCAATGTTTTCTCGGGATTCACCGATTTGATTGACGGTATTATTTCCCAAATGAACATCGTGGGCTGGATAATCAGCGGTTTCTCCTTGCTCGTGGGCGGTTTTGGAATTGCCAACATCATGTTTGTTTCGGTAAAAGAACGAACCAACCTCATTGGAATCCAAAAATCTTTGGGAGCCAAAAACCGGTTCATCATGTTCCAATTCCTGTTCGAAGCCATCATTCTTTCGGTAATTGGCGGATTGATTGGATTGTTCCTGGTCTGGATTATCGCAATGATTTTGACCAAAGCCCTGGAGTTTGAATTCGTTTTAGGAATGGGCAACATTCTTTTGGGAACTGGATTGGCTGCCATAATTGGTTTAATCTCCGGGATTCTTCCTGCCATTTCAGCCTCCAAATTAGATCCTGTGGAAGCGATTCGAACTGGTATGTAGATTTTCAAGTAATCAGTTGGCATTTTTCAATTGCAAGAACAAAAATAAAAAATTGACCACAAATTGCACAAATTCTCACAAATTCTTGAATTATCAAGCAAAGCGATAGCAGGGATTTTGAAAAACCAGCTTTATGAAAAACTTCTTTTACTTTTTAGCCATTACACTTCTTTTTTCGTGTAAAAAAGAAAACGTAGACGGTATTGTTATAGGAAATGATTTTTTGGAATACCAAACTTTCGCAGAAAATAGACGCCTTGATTCAATTATAAAAAAAACGCTTCAAGGAGACCATAATTCCTTAAGAAGACTGAATCATTTTCCTTGTAACAATGGTGTGATATGTTATGACAAAGGCTATGTAATCACTCAAATAATTTACAAAGTTGGAGAAGAAAACTTTATAAAAATGGTAGAAAAATTAGACCATAAAGAAACTTATGGAATGGAAGGCTATATTGATGTGGGTTTAGAATACGGAGATAACAATTACGATGGAAAAATGGACAATAAAAAATCCGAAAATGAATTCCCTAATTTAATGAAAAAACTAACCGAAAAATGAAAACCTCTACTAAAAGCCGTTGGCGAGATTGGGTTTTAGGCTGAATTTAAAGATGATTTTGCACTAAGAAAATTTATCAAATTTATCTTTAACTGAATAATACCACATCTTTAATCCCAACCTCTAAAGCGCCAGAACGATAGGCGAAGCTAATTCAGTTTAATTAATGAAGACATTTGCGATAATTTGCGCAATTTGTGGTCGAAAACTTTAAAAGCAATAACTCGGCTATATTCAAAGAATGCTAATCTAATAAAACGGAAACCGTATCTTTGCGGCATCACAAACCGTTATCTAAAAAATATGAGCAACGCCGTCGCTGGATTTTCAAAATTATCCAAAGAAGAAAAAATAAACTGGATCGCCAAAGAATATTTTTCCAATCCCCAAGAAGCCGTTTCCATTCTCAAAAACTATTGGAATGCCGACGAAAAACTGCAAAAACTGCACGATGAATTCATAGAAAACACCATCAGTAATTTCTATCTACCGCTTGGCGTCGCTCCCAATTTCCTGATTAACGGCAAATACAACAGCATCCCAATGGCGATTGAGGAAAGTTCCGTGGTGGCTGCCGCTTCAAAGTCGGCCAAGTTCTGGTCCACTCGCGGTGGATTCAAAGCAACCGTAATCAATACCGAAAAAATAGGACAAGTTCATTTTATTTTCCATGGCGACAAATCGAAATTAGAAGTGTTCTTTACCCAAATCAAAAACAAATTCTTCGCCAACACCGAAAGCATTACCAAAAACATGCAAAAACGTGGCGGTGGAATTCTGGATATTGTCCTGAATGACAAAACCAATTTATTGCCCAATTACTTTCAACTGCACGCCACTTTCGACACCAAAGACAGTATGGGAGCCAACTTCATCAATTCCTGTTTGGAACAATTTGCCAAAACCTTGAAAGAAGAAGCCCAAGTTCACGACTTGTTTTCCGATGAAGAAAAAGACATCGAAGTGGTAATGAGCATTCTCTCGAATTACGTTCCCAATTGCATCGTTCGTGCCGAAGTTTCCTGCCCGGTTGAAGACTTGGTCGAAAAACATATTCCAAATCCAAAAGCCTTTGCCGAGAGATTCGTTCGTGCCGTTCAAATTGCCGAGGTGGAACCTTTTCGAGCCGCAACCCACAACAAGGGAATCATGAACGGAATCGACGCCGTGGTGCTCGCCACGGGCAACGATTTCCGTGCCGTGGAAGCCGGAGTTCACGCTTATGCTTCCCGAAACGAAAACTACTCAAGTCTTTCCCACGCCAAAATCGAAAACAGTATTTTCAGTTTTTGGCTGGAAGTTCCCTTGGCTTTGGGAACCGTTGGTGGCTTGACATCCTTGCATCCATTGGTAAAACTATCCTTGGAAATGCTCGAAAACCCATCCGCTGAAGAATTGATGCAAATTGTGGCCGTTGCCGGTTTGGCACAAAATTTTGCCGCCCTGCGCTCGTTGACCACCACGGGAATTCAGGACGGACACATGAAAATGCACTTGAACAACATCCTGAACCAATTCGACGCCAATGAAGAAGAGCGAAATTCGATAAGAAAACATTTCAAGCACCACGTGGTTTCACACAGTGCCGTTGTGGAGTATATCGAAACTTTGAGAAGACAAATATAACATATCAACCCTTTCAGGGTTCAAAACCCTGAAAGGGCTAACTATCAAATGAAAAAAGAATTTTACAGTAACGGAAAACTACTCATCACGGGAGAATATTTGGTTCTCGACGGCGCCAAAGCCTTTGCCTTGCCGACCAAATTTGGACAAAACCTGGTTGTGGAAAAAGGAAGCAACCAAGAAATACAATGGACCAGCTTTGATTCGGATGGAAGCATTTGGCTGGAAGAAACGCTTTCGTTCGAGGACATTTTGCAAAAAAATATTGCCGACCCGGCAACTTCCAAAAGAAACACCTTGATTGAAATCTTGCATCAAGGACATTTATTGAATCCTGATTTTATTCCCAACTCTGAAGGTTTTCACATCAAAACGACGCTTACTTTTCCAAGGAATTGGGGATTGGGAACTTCCTCTACCTTAATAAACAATATCGCGCAATGGCTGGAAATAGATGCTTTTGTGTTGCTGAACAACAGTTTTGGCGGCAGCGGATACGATATTGCCTGTGCCCAAAACAACAATCCTATTGTGTATCATTTGGAAAACGGAAATCCAGTGGTCGAAAAAGTGGCTTTCGAACCTGAATTTTTCCAAAACCTGCATTTCGTTTATCTCGACAAAAAACAAAGCAGCAAGGCGGCCATCGCTTCCTATTACAACAACAAGAACGAAGACTTGGCCGAAAACATCAGCAAGATCGACTTGCTGACACAAGAGGTTTTACACACCAAAACCCTGCGGGAATTTGCCACGGCATTGGAAGAACACGAAGCCGAAATGAGCAACATTCTGGAAATGAAAACCATCAAAGAATCCTTGTTTCCCGACTTTGACGGCATCATCAAAAGTCTTGGTGCCTGGGGAGGCGATTTTGTATTGGCCATCGCCAAAGAAAATCCAGAAGATTATTTCAAGGAAAGAGGTTTCAAAACCATTGTTTCTTATAAGGACATGATTTTGTAGTTCTTAGGGAATTTATTTGTTTGCTTGCTCTCGATTGTGGGCACAGAATGCAATTCTGCGCTATCCCTTAGTGACAATATTTATTGCATATCCGAGCAATCGGGGATAGATATTTCATAACTTATTAAATTTAGAACAAACTAATTTATTATTTAATCGCTTCCATAAATAATCTAACAAAATAAACTATAATTCCAATAATACTTACTATCGTTATTAATAAAAGCCTATAATATCTTGAATTTTGATATATATTGTAAGTACTGTCGTTTTGCATTTTTTTTGTTTTCAACAATTCTCTAATTGACAAAATTATTATCAAAATTAAAATTGCACATACAATATACTCCATAGTTATTTCAATTTATCTATTTGGTTATTAGTTTCATTAATTAAAACACCCGATAGCGCGGATTTCCAATCCGTGCCCATTCCAATTGTCCACCAACCAAATCTACTAAAAACATCATCGATTTCAGAAAAACAATAGCTACTACCCAAAACAAAAAAATCCCGATTGCTCGGGATTTTTATATTTAAAACAGTTTCAATTTAGTATTGAAATTTAGCCCTGTTGTCTTCAATTTTTGCAATATCTTTCAAGGCAGGAACCACTCTGTTGGCATCGCCTGCGCTTTGTGCTTTTAATTTACTCACGTAAGCTGCGTGGCTTTTCAATGCTGGTGCCTTGAAAGTGCTTTTGTTCAACACCACATAAACTCCGGTGTTTCCTTCGATTGGTGCAGACAGTTTTCCTGACGCCAATGCGAATGCGTTTCCAACCACTTTAGGCTCTTGACCCACTCCACCTGTCAAAACAGGGTTG
>JAGNPF010000057.1 GCA_017989775.1 Flavobacterium sp. | reverse complement strand
GGTTTTAAAACCCCAAAACGGCATGGTTTGGCAAAGGGAATTTTTCAAATGGCTGAAAGAAACCTTGTAATACCAAATAGAATAAAACTGAAAAATCCCGTCAAAAATAATTTTGAGGGGATTTTTTTATTTAAATATAAACCAGTTTTTATTCTGGATCGTTCATTTTGAAACTGTCCATGAAAGCCGTGGTATAATCTCCTGCGATGTAACGCGGATCATCCATCAACTGTCTGTGGAAAGGAATGGTGGTTTTGATTCCTTCGATCACAAATTCGTCCAAAGCTCTTCTCATTTTGCTGATGGCTTCTTCACGGGTTTGCGCCGTGGTGATCAATTTGGCAATCATCGAATCGTAATTTGGCGGAATAGAATAACCCGAGTAAACGTGGGTATCCAATCGCACTCCGTGACCACCCGGCATGTGAAGCGTGGTGATTTTCCCCGGAGACGGCCTAAAATCGTTGTATGGATCTTCGGCATTGATACGACATTCGATGGCATGCAATTGCGGCAAATAGTTTTTGCCCGAAATAGGAATTCCGGCAGCCACCATGATTTGCTCACGAATCAAGTCATAATCAATAACCTGCTCTGTAATTGGGTGTTCTACTTGAATACGGGTATTCATTTCCATAAAGTAGAAATTACGGTGTTTGTCAACCAAAAATTCTACGGTACCGGCACCTTCATACTTGATGTATTCGGCTGCTTTCACGGCTGCCAATCCCATTTTTTCACGTAATTCGTCGGTCATGTATGGTGATGGCGTTTCCTCGGTCAATTTTTGGTGACGACGTTGAACGGAACAATCTCTTTCCGAAAGGTGGCAGGCTTTTCCATAAGAATCTCCCACAATCTGGATTTCGATATGACGTGGCTCTTCGATGAGTTTTTCCATGTACATTCCGTCGTTTCCAAAAGCGGCGGCCGATTCTTGACGGGCACCTTCCCAAGCCTTCAATAAATCTTCTTCTTTCCAAACGGCACGCATTCCTTTTCCACCACCACCGGCTGTTGCTTTCAGCATTACTGGATAGCCCATTTCCTTGGCCAATTTTTGGGTTTGTTCGAAAGATTCCAACAATCCGTCGGAACCCGGAACACAAGGAACTCCAGCAGCTTTCATGGTCGCTTTTGCCGAAGCCTTGTCTCCCATTCGGTCAATCATTTCTGGAGTGGCACCGATAAATTTGATGCCGTGTTCTTGGCATATTTTTGAAAATTTCGAGTTTTCGGAAAGAAATCCATAGCCCGGATGAATTGCATCTGCATTGGTGATTTCGGCAGCAGCAATGATGTTCGACATTTTCAGATAAGACAAGTTGCTTGGAGGTGGTCCAATACAAACTGCTTCGTCTGCAAACTTCACGTGCAAACTTTCGGCATCGGCAGTAGAATAAACAGCTACCGTCTTGATACCCATTTCTTTGCATGTTCTGATAATGCGAAGGGCAATTTCTCCTCTATTGGCTATTAGTATTTTTTTAAACATCTTTTAAAAATTAGAAGTTAGAAGTTAGAAGTTTAGCAATCAAGAATGCAATTGATTTGAATCTAAATGTTGATCAAGGTTCAAATCTGCAATCTAAAATCTGCAATCTAAAATCTTAAATTTATGACGGATCTACTAAAAATAATGGTTGGTCGTATTCTACCGGCGACATATCGTCCACCAATATTTTAACGATTTTACCGGATACTTCCGATTCGATTTCGTTGAATAATTTCATTGCTTCGATTACGCAAAGTACGTCACCTTTGGCAATTGTGCTTCCTACTTCAACAAACATGGGTTTATCTGGAGATGGTTTTCTATAGAAAGTTCCAATAATTGGAGATTTAATCGTGATGTAATTAGAATTCTCTACCGCTGGTGCCGCCGGAGCTGGTGCTGCCGGAGCAATTTGTTGAGGAACTGCCACTGGCTGAAGAGCTGGTTGGGCAGGAACTTGCTGTATATAAGTCGCTTCGGTCACATTGCCTTCCAAAGTTGTTCTAATGGTGATTTTAACATCATCCATCTCTAATTTAACTTCAGCAACTCCTGAATTTGCTACAAATTTGATTAGATTTTGAATTTCTTTTAAATCCATGATTATTTGTTTTTAGTTTAAATTTATTTTTTATCGTATGCCCATTTTAGGTAAATGGAACCCCATGTAAATCCTCCTCCAAAAGCTGCCAAAATTATGGTATCTCCTTTTTTAAATAGTTTTTCAAAATCATTCAGTACCAATGGCAAGGTTGCCGATGTGGTATTTCCGTATTTTTCTATGTTCATCAAGACTTTTGAATCTTCCAAATTCATTCGGCTTGCCGTGGCATCGATGATTCGTTTGTTGGCTTGATGGGGAACCAACCAATCTACGTCTGCATTGGTCAAATTGTTTCTTTCCAGAATCTTTTCGCTTGCATCGGCCATATTGGTCACCGCATATTTGAAAACCGTTTTTCCGTCTTGCTTGATATTGTGTCTTCCTTCTTCAACGGTTTGAATACTTGCTGGATTCAATGACCCACCGGCATCAATTTTAAGAAAATCGCGACCGATGCTATCACCCCTTAAATATTCATCCTGCAATCCCAATCCTTCATAATTAGGCTCAAACAATACCGCACCTGCTCCATCTCCAAAAATAATGCAAGTGGTACGATCGGTATAATCCACGATGGAGGACATTTTGTCGGCTCCAATCAACAATACTTTTTTATATCTTCCGGATTGAATGTAAGCTGCAGCGGTTGACATTCCGAATAAAAAACTGGAACAGGCGGCCTGCAAATCATAGGAGAATGCATTTGTCGCACCAATTTCGGTTGCCACATGCACTCCTGTTGAAGCCACAAGCATGTCTGGAGTGGCAGTTGCCATTATGATCATATCGATTTCCAAAGGATCGATATTGGCTTTGGCAATTAAATCTTGAGCTGCTTTTATGGCCAAATAGGACGTCCCTTTAGTATCGTCTTTCAGGATTCTTCTTTCTTTTATTCCCGTGCGAGTCGTTATCCACTCATCATTGGTGTCGACCAATGTTTCAAGAATCTTGTTTGTAAGCACATAGTCTGGAACATAAGCTCCAACAGCTGTGATTGCGGCTGTAATATTACTCATTATACTCTTTTATTTCTTGCCAAATGCTGCCATTTGAAAAATTGCTAAAGGACTCGAAAATTACAAAAAAAATCTAATCCTTAACATTTTAATTGCTCTTATTTAATTAAAATTATAAACAACAAAAAAACTCTCACATTGGGTTGTGAGAGTTTAAATATCATTTAACAAGCGTATTAAGCAACCGCTACAGATTTATCTATAACAACTTGCCCTCTGTAGTACATTTTACCTTCATGCCAGTAAGCTCTGTGGTATAAATGTGCTTCGCCAGTGATTGGACAAGTAGCGATTTGAGCTACGGTAGCTTTATAATGTGTTCTTCTTTTATCTCTTCTTGTTTTCGAGGTTTTTCTCTTAGGATGTGCCATTTTACTATATTATTTATCCGTTAATAGTTGCTTTAATTTGTCCCAACGTGGGTCTGTATTTTCTTCTTTTTGTTCTTTTTTATTCTCCTTCTTCAGTTCTTTCACTGTTAATTCTTTCAGTTTTGTCAAGGCTTCTGTATTTAAACTTCCATCTTTGACCCCTGGATGAATGCGTCTTAGAGGAACCGAAAGCACAATCATTTCATATATATATTGTGCAATGTCTACTTGATATTCTCCGTGTGGCAAAATCAGCAACTCTTCATTATCGTTATTGAATGCCTCCCCAAAACGAACAATCAATTTCATGTTGCCTTTTATTGGCAAATCAAATTCTTCGTTTGTCATGTCACAAGGAACATTAACCGTCCCTTTATGCTTGAAAGCCAACTCCAACATGGTACTTTTTTTCTCTAAAACTACATTTACTTTGATATTCGAATTATTAAATTCATGATAATCAAAGATTTCAAAGAACGCATTATTTATTTGATATTCGAAATGATGTTTTCCTAGCTTTAATCCTATGAAAGGAATTAAAAATTCTTTTGTCTTGTTCATTTCAACAACATTTTACCCCAAACTTCGGGAGTGCAAAGATATAAAATTATTGTAAACCTAATAATCTTATTTATCTTTTTTTGTTCATATCTATTTTTCTCTTATTTTCAAGGGCTTTTGGCTGATTTCGGCATATTGATTTCTCGAATGAAAGACATCAATGGCCAGATAAACAGCTTCTTTGAACGAATTATAATCGGCAACACCCTTTCCTGCTATGTCATAAGCGGTACCATGATCCGGCGAAGTTCTCACTTTATTCAAACCTGCCGTATAATTCACTCCTTTGCCAAAAGACAATGTCTTGAATGGAATGAGTCCCTGATCGTGATATGTCGCAATGATGGCATCGTATTTTTCATATTGATTGCTTCCAAAAAAACCATCGGCCGCGAAAGGCCCAAAAACCAAGGTGCCTTTTTCGAATATTTTCCGCAATGCAGGTCTCAATATCGAATCGTCTTCATTACCGATAACACCGCCGTCTCCACAATGCGGATTCAATCCCAAAACCGCAATTTTGGGCTTGTTGATACTAAAATCCTGTATCAAGGTATTTTTTATTGTCTCAATTTTTTTTACGATCAATTCTTCGGTAAGATGCGAAGCCACCTCATTAATGGCCACATGATCCGTCAACAACCCAACCCTCAAATTGTCCTGAACCATCAACATCAAGGCATTTCCTTCCAATTCTTGATCCAAATAATCTGTATGTCCCGGAAATTTAAAATCTTCCGACTGGATGTTGTACTTGTTTATAGGAGCAGTTACCAAAACATCGACAAGACCTTCTTTCAACGCCTTGGTGGCAGCGACAAATGATTTTATGGCATATTTCCCCACCTTTTCGTCGTTTGTACCAAAATTGATTTCCACGCCTTCTTGCCAAACATTCAACACGTTGATTTTACCCAAAACTATTTGGTCCAACCTGTCAATCCCTTGAAGCATCGCCGTGGATTCGAAACTTTTCTTCACGAATGAAAGAATTTTTACATTGGCAAAAATAACGGGAGTACACAATTCCAACATTCGAGTATCTTCAAATGTTTTAAGAACAACTTCGCTTCCAATACCGTTTAAATCTCCAATTGAAATTCCGACGATTATATTTTCTGCATTTTTTATCATGAGATCAGGTTATTTATTGCTAATTTTGAAGTGCAAATTTAGTAAAATAAAACAAGAAATGTTTACAGGAATCATAGAAACCCTTGGCACCATCCAAGAAATCAAAAAAGACAAAGACAATATCCACATCACGATAGCATCCTCGCTTACCGACGAACTTCAAATAGACCAAAGTGTTGCGCACAACGGAATCTGTATGACAGTGGTTGCCATCGACAAAGATCTTTACACCGTTACCGCCATTGGCGAAACCATCAAAAAAACAAATATTTCCCATTGGCAAACCGGCGATATGGTCAACCTGGAGAGAGCTATGAAATTGGGCGATCGACTGGATGGACACATTGTTCAGGGGCATGTTGACCAAATAGGAAACTGCATTGTCGCAAAAGAAACCAACGGTAGCTGGTATTACACTTTTGAATACGATGCTGCGCTTGAAAACATAACCATCGAAAAAGGCTCGATTACCGTAAATGGCGTAAGCTTGACGGTGGTGGATTCCGGCAAAAACAATTTTAGCGTAGCCATCATACCCTATACTTTTGAACACACCAATTTTAATTCTTTCAAGGAAGGAACAAAAGTAAATCTCGAATTTGACGTAATCGGGAAATATGTTTCTAAATTGTATGCCAACAAATAGAAAAACAACTCGGGTTTAAAAAACAAAGGCTCCAATTTTCAAATTGGAGCCTTTGTTTTTAATTGACATTTACGAATTATGTATATCCCGAACAAAATTGCGATAATCAACAGAAATAAAATATGGTCATCAATTGGCAATCCCGGCGGAGGCGGGGGTCTTTTGTCTCCCGGAGCCGGAGGAGATGGCACTGCAAAAGCATCTGTCACTCCAAACAGGGTGATGATTAAAACAAAAAACCTATACACAATAGCTTTCATATTTATTTAAAGAAACAACAAAATAACAAGATTTTGTTTAATTAAAATTCACAAACACCACCGATAACGCAACAAAGTTATTTATATTTTACCTTGAAACAATTTTTTCACCGATTAAAAAATCATTTTTACCGACGAAACTCATTAACTAGTATTGAGCACAAAAAAAAACCCTACAAATCAATGAATTCGTAGGGTTCTTAAGTGGTCCCACTTGGAATCGAACCAAGCACCTACTGATTATGAGTCAGTTGCTCTAACCGAATGAGCTATAGGACCATTATTGCGGTTGCGAAATTACTATTATTTTATAATTATTGCAACTATTTTTGAAATAGATTTTCACACAAACCCTTAAACAAAACAACAAACACAGAACCTGCTGATTACTAGAAACTTCCCAAGAAATTATTATTAAAAAGAAATTAAATTATTTCCTGACACAATTCTATCAAAACACCATTGGTGCTTTTGGGGTGCAAAAAAGCTACTTTTTTGTTGTCGGCTCCCTTTTTTGGAGCCTCATTCAAAACGACAAAACCTTCATTTTTCAACCGGGCTATTTCGAAAACAATATCATCAACTTCAAAAGCAATATGATGAATTCCTTCTCCTTTTTTGGCAATAAACTTGGCAATGGGACTTTCGGGATTTGTGGCTTCCAGAAGCTCTATTTTGTTGGGACCATTCTGGAAGAAAGCAGTTTTGACTCCTTCGTCAACGACCTCTTCTTGTTTATAGGCCGGCTCGCCAAAAAGTTTTTCATACACCCTGGATGCCTCTTCCAAACTATTGACCGCAATTCCGATGTGTTCTATTTTTTTCATGGTTTAACTATTTTGCCACAAAGACGCAAAGTCACGAATTTTATGTAAATATAAATAAAATTAAGGGTTCTAAATCGATATTTACACAGCATTAAATCCAAACTTTGTGGCTTTGGGTCTTTGTGGCTCTAAAAAAATCGTATTTTTGCACTATGGAAACAAATAGACAGAAAAAAATAGGCGGTGTCATCCAAAAAGATTTGGTTGACATTCTACAAGGTGAAGTGAGAAAAAACGGAGTTTCAAATTTGATAATTTCGGTATCCAAGGTTAGCGTAACTACAGACTTGTCTGTGGCAACGGTATATTTAAGTATTTTTCCACAGGAAAAAGCCCAAGAAACATTGGTGGCAATAAAAACAAATTCCAAATTAATCAAACACGATTTGTCACAAAGAGTGCGCTTGCAATTGCGAAAAGTGCCGAATTTGGTTTTCTTCATAGACGATTCATTGGATTACATCGAAAAAATCGACAATGCCTTGTCCAACAAAGACAATCCTATTGAAAACCGTGACCTTTTAGAAAAACGCAGATTTCAATAAAACTTGAATTTTCCTCTTTACATAGCCAAACGATATATTTTTAGCAACAGCAAAAACAATGCTATCAACATTATCAATCGCATTGCCAGCCTAGGGATTATCGTTGGCGCAATGGCTTTGTTCGTGGTTTTATCCGTTTTTAGCGGATTGAAAGTCTTCAGCCTTTCTTTTTCAAACAATATTGATCCCGATTTAAAAATCAGCAGCACCTTGGGAAAATCGTTTCTGGTTTCGCCATCCCAAGAGAGTCAAATACATCAAATAGATGGCGTTGTTTCCTATAGCAAGATAGTGGAGGAACGTGTTTTATTCACTTTTGACGGAAAACAAGAAGTGACTTATTTG
>JAGNPF010000398.1 GCA_017989775.1 Flavobacterium sp. | reverse complement strand
GTTACAACAACGGCATCGGATTCTTTTTCGAAATCTGCCAATTCTTGGATGAGACCCAAAACGGCTTTCATGTCTTCTGGATTGCCTTTTCTGATGTTCATATTTTCTAAATTGACGTTGTTTTTGGCGCGAAAATGAATTTTACAAACAAAATGTTATAAAATTACGTTGCAAATATACGATTCTGGTAAACGATTTGGATAACATATATTCATTTTCACAAAAAATCGGATATTTGTGAGTTCAAGCCGACTACAACGATTTCCGAATGGAAGAACGCAACAAGACCCTGGGCGAATTCATTATCGAAAACCAAAATGCTTTTCGATATTCGTCAGGCGAATTATCCCGAACGGTCAATTCGAAGTACTACCAAAACACCCCAAAACAGTAACCTGCTTTGGGGTGTTTTTTGTCGATAATTTAAGTCTCGACTCTTTTTTTGCATTGCTGAAAGGTCGGGCAGAGAATTAGGTTATCGGTTCATGTGTTCCATCTCGTAGGTAAAAGTATCCAAATCCACTTTTTTGTCCACCAAAGTAAGTGCTTTATTGACGATATAATCCACATTGCTTGTTGAAAATCCCAAGGCTATGGCAAATTTCCTCAACAAGGTTTCTTGCTTGTCGCCCAAATGATGGTCATGGTGCACTACCCGGGCAATATTGTACAAACTCTCCAGCCTTTCCACATATAAATAAGGTGGATTGAGTTCATACTTCAATGGGTTTTCCAGAATTTCGTCATATTCCTCATTCGAAATTTCGAGCTTGACGGCCAATTTGTCCATAAACTTTTTCTCGTCGGGATCGAATTTTCCATCGGCAAACAATACACGCACCACTGCTGCAAAACGACCTTTCATTCTTTGTTTGAATTCGTTATCAAATAATTCTGCTATTGACATGATGTTGGGTTTTTAGATGATTTATATAAAGATAGTGATAATTTCGATTTCAGGAAATAGCGGAGGCTATTATTTTTGTTCGTTTTAGTAAAATAAATGAGACAAGTGTCGCTTTTAGCGGCATCGTTTCATGCTAATTTCAAAATTAATTGTAAGTTTGGCAACCCCTAATCTTTAAAACTATCTATAATGTCTGAATTTTGGATTTATTTTGAAAAAGGCTTGCGGCATATTCTAGATCCTTATGCTTACGACCATATCCTGTTTTTAATTGCATTGAGTGTTCCTTATGCTTTCAAGGATTGGGCAAGATTATTGCTTTTGGTTACCATTTTTACCATTGGGCATTCATTGGCATTGCTGTTGTCTGTTTTTGGAGTGGTCATTATCAAAGGAAATCTGGTCGATTTTTTGATTCCCGTAACGATTCTCATCGTGGCTTTGTTCCATCTTTTCACGGCGGGCAAATCATCCAAAAAAGAGAGCATAAGCGTTGTCTTTTTCGTGACCCTGTTTTTTGGAATCGTGCATGGTTTGGGTTTTGCCACTTATTTCAAATCCGTGGTGGGAGGTTCTCCGCAATCCAAATTATTGCCGTTGTCGGAATTTGCATTGGGAATAGAAGCAGCCCAGATAATTGTGGTTTTTGTGGTTTTGATACTTTCGTACATCGTTCAAACTTTCTTCCGATTTTCGAAAAGAGATTGGACATTGGTGATGTCATCTTTCATAATTGGCGTAGTTTTGCCAATGATTGTTGAAAGCAAAATTTGGATTAGATAAAATAAAAATGGAAAAGATAAAATTAAATAAATACGACCGCGCTTATCTTCGGATTGCCAAAGAATGGAGCCTTTTGTCGTACTGCAAGCGAAAACAAGTGGGAGCCATCATCGTTCGGGATCGAATGATCATTTCCGATGGGTACAACGGAACGCCTTCGGGTTTCGAAAATTGTTGTGAAGACGAATCCGGCTTGACCAATTGGTATGTGCTCCATGCCGAGGCCAACGCCATCCTGAAAGTGGCAAGATCCACCCAAACTTGTGAAGGAGCCACTTTGTACATCACGCTTTCCCCGTGCAGGGAATGCAGTAAATTGATACACCAATCCGGCATAAAAAGGGTGGTTTTTCAAACCGCTTACAAAGATACTTCGGGAGTGGATTTTTTGGTCAAGGCAGGAGTGATGGTCGAACAAATCGAAGTTTTAGAATAAATGAAATGAGCATAATCGGAAATATGATGCAATCACGCGTTTTGTGCGCGAATTGTATTTGACGGTAAAAAAACGATGAAAATCTCCAAATGAAAATTAATTCAAATTATTTTCCAATAGTTATTTCTGCAGCCATTGCCTTTGGAATACTTCTTGGCGGATGGCTTAATTTTCCTGGTCAAGAGCATTTTTTGGTTAAAAACGTTTCAAAAAACAAGCTCAACAGACTCCTTGATTTCATAAACAACGAATATGTCGACAGCGTGAATTCCGATTCCATCATGAAACACGCCATTGACAACGTTTTGGGGCAACTCGATCCGCATTCCGTTTATATTCCTGCAAGCGAACAAGAGCAAGTTGCCGAAAGCATGCGGGGCGATTTCGTGGGAATTGGTGTTAAT
>JAGNPF010000397.1 GCA_017989775.1 Flavobacterium sp. | reverse complement strand
TGTTTAAGGTCGAAATTTTTAATACTTTCATCAACAACCAACCCGAAAAAGTACCCAAAAATCCGTACTTGTCAGTGTTTATTGCTTTTGCAACTTCTTTGGCGGTTACTAAACCCATATTTAGCTTGTGATTTTTTTAGCAGGAAACAAAGATAGCAAAAAACTCCATTTTCTTTCTTTTTGCCCCTCAATCTTTGAAGTTTTTATTACATTTGAAACACAAAATATTAATACTGAAATAAGGATATCCGTATTTCGGGTCACAAAAATGGTGCACATCCGCGAATTATTTTTGACCAGTAAAAAGCTCTAAAGAACAACACATGAAAATTATTTCTTATAACGTCAACGGAATCAGGTCTGCCATCTCAAAAGGCTTTATCGACTGGTTGCAACAAGCCAATCCCGACGTGATTTGCCTCCAGGAAATCAAGGCCACTCCAGAACAAATTCCGTTGTTGGATTTTGAACTCGCCGGTTATCCGTATCATTACTGGTTTCCCGCGACCAAGAAAGGCTACAGCGGCGTGGCCATTTTGTCGAAAGTAAAACCCAACAACGTGGTTTTTGGAACGGGAATTGAGCACATGGACTTCGAGGGAAGAAATCTTCGGGTCGATTTTGACGAATTTTCGGTGATGAGTTTGTATTTGCCTTCGGGAACCAACAGCGAAAGATTGTCGCACAAGTTCATGTACATGGACGATTTCCAAAATTACATCGATGAACTGAAAAAAGAAGTTCCCAACTTGGTCATTTGCGGGGATTACAACATTTGCCACGAAGCCATCGATATTCACGACCCGATTAGAAACAAGAAAGTCTCCGGTTTTTTGCCCGAAGAAAGAGCTTGGTTGGATGGTTTCATGAAAAGTGGTTTCATCGACAGTTTCCGACATTTGAACAAAGAACCCAACAATTACACTTGGTGGACGATGCGATTTCCATCGGCAAGATTGGAAAATAAGGGCTGGCGCATTGATTATTGTTTGGTGAGCGAACCTTTGAAACAAAAAATCAAAAGAGCCGTTATATTACCCGAAGCCAAACATTCCGACCATTGTCCGAGCTTGGTGGAGATAGAATAAATAGTCCCAAATAACATTAAATTAAAAAAAAATGATAAAAAAAATTTCCCTCGGATTGCTGATTGTGGCACTTTCCACTTCTTGTGTTTCCAAAAAAATCTACAATGATCTCGAAAGCAAATACGCCGATTTGAAGAAAGAAAACAGAAGTATTTCGGACGAAAACGCCGACTTGTTGAAAGCCAAAGGCCAACTCGAATTGGAGCGTGATGGTTTGAACAAAGAATTGGCAAAAGTAAAATCGGAACGCGAAAAATTGCAGGCCGATTATGCCGCTTTGAACAAAAAAATGGATGTTTTGAAAGACTCTTACGCAGCCTTGGAAAAAAACAGCAGTGAATCCTTGAAAGCCAACATGGCCAAAAACCGCGAATTATTGGAGCAATTGGGAGCCAAGGAAAAAGCATTGGCTTTGGAACAAGAAAAATTGAACAAAAACGCACAACGTTTGCAAGAATTGGAAGATTTGATTGCCGCCAAGGAAGCCAGTATGCGAAAACTGAAAGAAACACTTTCGAAAGCCTTGAACGGTTTTGAAGGAAAAGGCCTGACAGTGGAGCAAAAAAACGGAAAAGTCTATGTTTCCATGGAGAACAAATTGCTTTTCAAATCGGGAAGCTGGGCCGTGGGTGCCGAAGGTAAAACTGCCGTTGTCGAAGTGGGGAAAGTGTTGGGCGACAATCCAGACATTGCCGTTTTGATTGAAGGCCACACCGATGATGACCCATTTGGAGGTTCAGGACCAATAGCCGACAACTGGGATTTATCGACCAAAAGAGCCACGGCGATTGTTGCCATTTTAAGCGAAAACAAAGCCGTCAACAAACAGAATTTGACTGCTGCCGGTCGAGGTGAATTCTCGCCATTGGCAAGCAATGCCACTGCCGAAGGAAAAGCCAAAAATCGTAGAATCGAAATTATCTTGACCCCAAGATTGGACGAAATCGCCGAAATGTTGAAGGAAATCAATTAATTGAATTTACCCAAAGTTGAAAGTCATAAAGTTTTAAAGAACCATCTTTAGCTTTATGACTTTCGATTTTTTAACGAAAAGAATTTATGAAATACACCACCTTACCCAATACCGACATAAAAATCAGCAAAACTTGCCTTGGCACAATGACTTTTGGAGAACAAAACACCGAAGCCGATGGTCACGCCCAAATGGATTATGCACTCGAAAAAGGAATCAATTTTTTTGACACTGCCGAAATGTATTCGGTTCCGGGACGCAAAGAAACCTACGGAAGTACCGAAAAAATCATTGGAACTTGGTTCAAAAAAACAGGCAAAAGAGAAGAGGTTTTTCTAGCTTCCAAAATTGCCGGCCCTAATCCAGGTTTGGCTTACATTCGAGAAAATATGGATTTTTCTCCGGCAAGCATTGCTTTGTCCATAGACAAAAGTTTGACTCGCCTGCAAACCGATTATATCGATTTGTAC
>JAGNPF010000056.1 GCA_017989775.1 Flavobacterium sp. | reverse complement strand
GGTACTTTGGCCGTGGCGGTCAAAATAAAAAAAGTAAGCAAAAGAAATGATACATCACACATCGCCGTCATATCAATAGACGTCGCTTTTTTTTGCGTTTTTACAGCCATTAATTTTAAATTTAAATTTAAGACAACTTTATACCAAGTACAAACTGTTAATCTTAAAAATTATTGTTAATTATTTTTGAGTACCTCTGTAGTGTCTGTATGTATTCACGATTGTGTTACCAGCCTCGTCGATAGAATAAGTCAAAGTATCGATTTTTGAAGTGAACAAGTTGTAAACAACGATTGCCAAAGCTGAAGTAGAGATACCGGTAGCTGTATTGATAAGTGCCTCAGAAATACCATTTGCCAACATCGCTTGATCTGGAGTTCCTGAACTAGCCAATGCACCAAACGCTTTAATCATACCTGTTACCGTTCCCAACAATCCTGCAAGAGTTCCCAAAGAAACCAATGTAGAAAGGATAGTCATGTGTTTTTCCAACATCGGCATTTCAAGTGAAGTAGCTTCTTCAATTTCTTTGTGAATGGTTTCAGCAGCTGTTTCGCTGTCAATTCCTTCTTTTTTCACGTCTTGGTATTTAACCAAAGCCGATCTAATTGCATTTGCAACAGAACCTTGTTGTTTGTCACAAGCTACGATAGCTCCATCGATATCTCCTGTTTTGATGCTTTTTTGAACATCGGCCATAAATTTGTCAAGGTTTGATTTACCAGCTGCTTTTGAAATCACTGCAAAACGCTCGAATGAGAAAACAATTACCATTAAAAACAATCCCATCAAAACTGGTACAATTGGACCTCCTTTGTAAACCATTGCCAAATAATTTCCTGGTAACGGATGCCCAGTATTAACTCCTCCTTCAAAGTTTGCTCCATCCCCCATAATAAATGTCCAGATCAACCATCCTACAAAAATACATAAAGCAATGATGATTGCTGAAATCATTCCTCCTAAACCTGAACCACTTTTTTCTTTTTTAACGTTTGCCATTTTCTTAATTTTTAATAATTTTTAATTTATTTTTTTTGTTATAAAAAACTTTGTTGAGGAGCAAATTTATATTTTTAGTTGAAATAAAAAAATTTTTTTTGCTAATATTCCATTTAATTTAACTTTGAGAAAAAAAAGCAAAAATTCCTTTTTTGCATTAAAATCAAAAACTTGCTTCAAATCGCAATTTTTACAACAAAAATAACCTTTTTAGAAAAAAAATTAAGTGTGTTTTTAACACTTTCCAATAAATAATTTATTTCGTTTTTTTTGCTTTTTCCATTTAAAAACTTCCCTTTTTTTATGGAAAAGCCCTATTTGAAAGTCCAAAAAAAACGATATATTGCAATTCATTTTTAATCCAAAAACAATTATGGGCAAAAAAGAAGATTTTATTCAACAAATTAATGACGGTTATCTTTCAAAAGGAGAAAGCATCGTTCTTGGGAGCGCATTGCTGGAAGGAGAGGTTTTGGGAGACGCACAAATAAAAGTACCCCTAAAAACCCTTAACCGTCACGGATTGATTGCAGGTGCAACTGGAACCGGAAAAACCAAAACCATCCAAGTACTATCCGAACAACTATCATCGTTTGGGATTCCCGTCTTGATGATGGATATCAAAGGAGACTTTAGCGGTATTGCCAAAGAAGGAGAAGAAAAATCTTTTATCAGCGAACGCCATGCCAAAATCAACATTCCATACCAAGTATCCGGTTTCCCAGTGGAACTAATGACTTTGTCGGAACAAAACGGCGTTCGGCTTCGTTCCACCGTTTCTGAATTTGGTCCCGTATTGTTTTCAAGGATTCTCGATTTGAATGATGTACAAGCTGGAGTGATTTCGGTAATATTCAAATATTGCGACGACAACAAGATGCCTCTTTTGGATTTGAAAGACATCAAAAAAGTAATCAATTATATAACCGAAGAAGGAAAAGACGAAATCGAAGAAAGTTACGGCAAGATTTCGACCTCGACAACCGGCACCATTCTCAGAAAAATAATCGAACTCGAACAACAAGGTGCCGATCTGTTTTTTGGAGAAATGTCTTTTGAAATTGACGATTTAATGCGCATCGACGAAAATGGAAAAGGATACGTCAATATCATCCGCTTGACGGACATTCAGGACAAACCCAAATTGTTCTCGACTTTTATGCTGAGCCTGTTGGCCGAGATTTACAACCAAATGCCCGAAAAAGGAGATGCCGACCAACCTGAATTAATCATATTTATTGACGAAGCGCATTTAATTTTCAAAGAAGCCAGCAAAACCTTGTTGGAACAAATAGAAACCATCGTGAAACTGATTCGCTCCAAAGGCATTGGAATATACTTCATCACCCAAAACCCAATGGACGTTCCGAGTGGTGTTTTGGCACAATTGGGATTGAAAATTCAGCACGCTTTAAGAGCTTTCACGGCCAATGACAGACAAGCCATCAAACAAACGGCAGACAACTACCCTTCATCGGATTATTACAAAACGGACGAATTGTTGACCAGTCTTGGCATTGGCGAAGCATTAGTCACCGCCTTGAGCGAAAAAGGAACTCCAACTCCACTGGCCGCAACCATGCTGCGCGCGCCAATGAGCCGAATGGACGTTTTGACCGAAAGCGAAATCCAGGAAATCAACTCCAAATCGAAATTGGTAAAGAAATACAGCGAATTGATTGACCGAGAAAGTGCCTACGAAATGCTCAACAAAAAAATTGCCGTTGCAGAGCAACAAGTCGCCAAACAACAGGAAGAACAAGCTGCAGAAAAAGAAGAAAAACAATCTAGTGACACT
Source organism: Flavobacterium sp. (assembly GCA_017989775.1). GTDB lineage: Bacteria > Bacteroidota > Bacteroidia > Flavobacteriales > Flavobacteriaceae > Flavobacterium. The sequence goes on along the minus strand of JAGNPF010000056.1, from coordinate 5,030 downwards.
ACCGGTGAAATTACAAAATCTGTCGTGAAAGTGCTCACTAGTGCTACATTTATCAGAGGTGCTTTTAGTGTTTTAAGCAAATTGATGAGAAAATAATATGAAAGGATACGCTTCAATAGGCTTGCTCCTATTATCAAACATATTTATGACGTTGGCTTGGTACGGACATTTGAAATTCAAGGAACTCAAATGGTTTGAAAATGCGGGCTTGATAACCATCGTCCTCGTCAGTTGAGGATTGGCATTATTTGAATATTGTTTTCAGGTTCCCGCCAACCGAATCGGCTACGAAGGCAATGGTGGACCATTTTCCTTGCTGCAACTCAAAGTGATTCAAGAAGTGATTACCTTGGTCATTTTCGTAGGTTTTTAATTGTTGTATTTCAAAAATGAAACTTTCAGATGGAATCATTTCTTGGGATTTGTCTTTTTGGTTTTGGCCGTTTATTTCATATTCAAAAAATAAAAAATGAAAAAATATTTTGTCCAAAAAACACCTTTTGTGGTTCCAACCACCGATGGAAAACTAATTGAAGAACATCACGGGATTCCCACCACGAACAATCCTGACATTTCCATTGCACACATGATAGCACCCCCGCATTGGAAAGAACCATTTCAAACTCCGGAATTTGAAGAATACACCTATATAATAAAAGGTAAAAAACAGTTTATCATCGAAGGAGAAATCGTGATTCTTGAAGCCGGACAATCCATCAAAATCGAGAAAAACACCCGCGTTCAATATTCCAATCCATTTGAAGAACCTTGTGAATATATCGCCATTTGCACTCCCGCTTTTGATTTCACGAAAGTGCATCGGGAGGAAGAATAAACTTCAACATCAAAAATCAATTGCAATAGCAATGACAATTACAAATATTGAAATTGTCATTGCTATTGCTATTACTATAAAAAATTATTTGGGCATAAAAACCAGTTTTGTCGAAGTCTTGATGATTTCGGCCTTGTTCATTTTCATTTTTCGAAACTTTCCGGCATTGTACATCTCTGCCTGATCGTTATAATGTTTGCTGAACGGATTTCCAGATTGACCCGTTGGCAAAACACTCCAACTGTTTTCCACATCCGAAAAATCGATGATTCTTCGGGTAGAAGGCCCAGCTAGCACCTTGTAATTTCCGCTGTCGGTAAAACCAAACATCAAATTGTTGATTACCTCGTTGGATCCCGAAACTTCAAAAGGGCCAATATTAAAAAGCCCTCTCAAAGCAGCAACTTGCCCTAGGGGATGTTTGTGTTCCAGCGAATGGACTTTGTTCCAAGTCCATAAATTCAAGTCTTTACCCAATTGTTTTTCGAGTGCCACAATGGCTTCGTGAAAAGATTTGGAAAGAATTTCAACCCTTGATTCTTTTTTGCTTTTTGTGGCAACATTGTCCCACCAAATCGAATTTTCATTCTGAATTTGTGGTTCAATAATTTGCTTGATAATATGAGTACTCAACAGCATTGCAAAATCCGTTTCGCCCAACTCGTCTTGAAAGGTGTTTTTCAAATAATTGTTGATCCATTTATTGTAAATAGTGGGTGCCAAATCTTTCAAATCATTCGAGCCTTTCCATTTTTTTAGAATTATAACGGCTTGTTTTTCATTGTTGGAAAGCGATTTTTGGTCTAATGTCATCATCAAATTGGCCACAATGGTTGTTGCAACCGCAGAAGTGTTGTCATTCATCATTTTGCCAACTTCTTCTTTTGTCCAATTATCCTTTGGCTCCAAGAAGCCCGATATTCGTTTGGCCCTGTCTTTCGGCAAATAATAGCCGGGATACAGATAACCGTCAACCGCTTCGGGCTGGTTGTTGGCAGAATAAACATAATTCCAACTTGGATTGATGGCGTGTGGATTTTTGGAAAAATCCAAAAATTCTTTCCGGTCATCGATACCGTTCGAGCCGTTCAAAATGAAATTTGGATTGACGGATTTGTCCAATTTGTACAACTTCCCGGAAGTGTTCCAGGCGATGTTTCCTTTGGCATCGCCATACATCACGTTCAAACCCGGGGCGGCAATCAAGGAAACTCCCTTTCGAAAACCATCCAAATTTCTGGAATGTGAAAGCGAATAAACCGCTTCCAGCAAATAATTGGGGTGTTGGGTATAAATCCAAGACATCGCAACGGGTTTTGCGCCCTTGATTCCATCCAACAAATCATTCATTATTGGCCCGTGTTGGGTTTCTCGTATTTCCAAAACCAGGTCGGCAGAATCTTTAACCTTAATGGTTTTCTTTCTAATTTTATAATCTTGGAATCCAGTTGCGGTCTTGTATTGATTTTTGTTATTTGGATTATTTTCTTCCTGGAACAAATCGACATCGTCGTTCTCGAACATCGTCAGTCCATAAGCATATTCTCGATTGTGTCCCAAAAGCGGAAAGGGTGTTCCGGCCAAATAATAACCGTACATCTCGTAATTTGGCACCACGATATGGGCTTCATACCAAGTGCAGGGCTGCGAGAAAACAATGTGGGGATCATTGGCAAAAATCACCTTTCCATTCTTGGTTTTTTGGGGTGCAATCACCCAACTGTTGCTGCCAATGAAAGCCGGAACCGGTGATTTTTCGAGTAAACTGGCCACCGATTTGGAAATCTCGGCATACTCGAGGGCTTTGCCGTCAAAATTCTTGATTTGGGTAGTGCCAAACGAACCGTCCAAACCAAAATCCTTCAAATATTCCGAACCCAATTTATCTCGAATATCGGTCATCAACGGGTCTGTTTTTTGCGCCATTGCAAAACTAAAGGACATGTATCCAAAGATGTTGTAAACGTCTTTCAAGCTGAATTTCTCTTTCTTCAATCCCAACAATTGAAATTCGATTGGTGTTCTCCCCTCTTCCATATATTGGTTCACGCCGTCGATATATGCCAAAGCCAGTTGGTAAGACTCTGATTTTTTATCCAGTTTGGCGATGGTGCCCTCGGAGTTTTCGTCAATTCCCAAACCGGCAAAGAAGGAATCCACTTTCACCATTTTTGAACCAAACATTTCCGACAATCTTCCCGGCGCGATTCGACGCATCAATTCCATTTGCCACAACCGCTCTTGCGCATGCACATAACCCAAAGTTGTCATCGCGTCTTTCTGGGTATTCGCATAAATGTGCGGAACGCCAAAATCGTCAAAATAGACCGTTGTCTCGTTTTGCAAATTATCTAGCTTTTGTTCTCCTTCATAAATTGGTTTCGAATAAAAACAATACCCAACCAATGCCAATGCCAGAATGACCAACAGGGATAGAACAACAAGAAGAATCTTTTTCAGCGTTTTCATTTGAATGTATTAGTCATTATATATAAGGAGTCGAAATTTAACGAAATTTTGATTCATGACACATTTCCCTACACATTATTTATTTCGCCAAGATTTAAACAATGCTGTTCCCCTTATAGATGCAACAATTCAAACACTATTGCATGGTCAAGAATACGTTTTCCAATCTTCGCACTGGAAATGTTTCAATATAAGAGCAACTTAACCGGGACGCTTCCAGCGTGACAAATAGCAAGAACGAAGTACTGTCCATAAAAACAATTAGATTACAAAAAAAAATCTCGCCATTGCTGACGAGATTTAAAATCCTCACCCCAGCCCTCTCCAAAAGAGAGGGAGGAGAAATATAGTTTTTTAGATGATCAACATCGCATCGCCATAAGAATAGAATTTATATCCTTCCTTGATTGCTTCGTCGTAAGCTTTACGCATTAAATCATGTCCACAGAAAGCGGAAATCATCATCAACAATGTTGATTTTGGCGTATGGAAATTAGTAATCATGCAAGTAGCCACGCTAAAATCGTGTGGAGGAAAAATAAATTTATTGGTCCAACCATCATACGGGTTCAGGGTTCTTTGTGAAGAAACCGAACTTTCTATGGCACGCATCGAGGTAGTTCCCACGGCGCAAATACGTTTTCTTTTGGCTTTTGCGGCATTGACAACATCACAAGCCTCTTGGGTAATTTTCAATTCCTCGGAATCCATTTTGTGTTTGGACAAATCTTCCACCTCAACCGGATTGAAAGTTCCCAAACCAACGTGAAGTGTCACTTCAGCAAATTTCACTCCTTTTATCTCCAATCTTTTCAATAAATGTTTGGAAAAGTGCAAACCTGCTGTTGGTGCTGCCACGGCTCCTTCTTCTTTGGCATAAATCGTTTGGTAACGATCGGCATCTTCCGGAGTCACGTCTCTATTGATGTATTTCGGAATTGGAGTTTCTCCCAATTCGGTCAATTTGTTTCTGAATTCTTCATACGAACCGTCATACAAGAAACGTAATGTTCTTCCACGAGAGGTTGTATTGTCGATAACTTCGGCTACCAATGAATCATCATCGCCAAAATACAATTTGTTTCCAATCCTGATTTTACGAGCTGGATCTACCAATACATCCCAAAGTCTTTGTTCTGCATTCAATTCTCTAAGCAAAAAAACTTCGATTCTTGCTCCGGTTTTTTCTTTGTTTCCGTACAAACGAGCCGGGAAAACTTTGGTATTGTTTAAAATCATGACGTCACCTTCATCAAAATAATCGATAACATCTTTGAACATTCTGTGTTCTATGGTTTGTTTTTTACGATCAATAACCATTAAACGTGATTCGTCCCTGTTTTCTGCTGGAAATTCTGCGAGAAGTTCTTTTGGCAAATTGAATTGAAAATGTGATAATTTCATTTGAAAAAATTAGAAGTTAGTCGTTGAAAGTTGGAAGTTTATTGGGCTTCTACTTCAAACGGCTGCAAATATACGATTGTGGGATAGGCGTTGTCAAGTGTTTCGAGGTTTATTTTCAAAAACTCAGTGCCACAAAGGCGCGAAGACACGAGGCGTTATTTAATTGATTTCTAATGTTTGAAAGCCCAAACGAGCCAAATCAACCCAAAAATCAGGGTAGGATTTCGAAACCACTTCTGCATTTTCGATAATGATGGGCACTCTTAAAGCCAAAGGTGCAAATGCCATTGCCATTCGGTGGTCGTTGTAGGTGGCAATTTTC
>JAGNPF010000055.1 GCA_017989775.1 Flavobacterium sp. | reverse complement strand
GTTAGTGCTCAGTTAGCTTTTAAAATATCAAATTATTATATTTTTTTGATATTGTAATATCAAATTATTATATTTTTATGATATTGTAATATCAAATTATTATATATTTGTATTCTAATTCGATGCAAAAATGATAAATCGAAGCCCACAAATAGAAATTGACAGCTATCTTTTCAAAGGAAAAGCAATACTAGTATTTGGCGCAAGACAAGTAGGCAAAACCTCTTTGATAAAAAACACCATCAAAGGACAATCGTTTTTATGGCTTAACGGCGATGAACCCGACACCCAGATTTTACTGCAAAACATCACTACCGACAGACTGAAAGCTTTAGTCGGAGACAATAAAATCATTGTTGTTGACGAAGCCCAAATGATTCACAACATTGGCTTGCTCATTAAGCGAATGGTCGATAATTATCCCGAAATACAAGTCATTGCCTCTGGAAGCAGTGCTTTCGAATTGGCAGACAAAACCAAGGAATCGATGGTGGGCAGAAAAGAAGAATTGCAACTTTTCCCTTTAAGCTATGGCGAAATGGTCAAACACACCAATTTTATTGAAGAAACCCGTTTAGTTCCTCATCGTTTGGTTTTTGGCTATTATCCAGAAGTGGTTACCAGTGTAGGCAAAGAAGAAAAAATCTTGAATGATTTGGTTGAAGGTTTTCTGTATAAAGACATTCTGAACTTGGAAGGCGTGAAAAAATCAGCGACTTTACAAAGATTGGTTCAAATGCTGGCGTACAGAATTGGCAGTGAAATTAGTTATAATTCCCTCGCCAATGATTTGGGAATAAACCGTTTGACGGTTGAAAAATACATTGATATTCTGGAGAAAAATTTCATCGTTTTTAGTTTGAATGCTTTCAGCAAAAATCAGGACAACGAACTCAAGAAAGGCCGAAAAGTGTATTTTTGGGACAATGGTCTGCGCAATCGAATTATCAAAAATTTTAATCCGATAGAACTTCGGGACGATGTTGGTGCTCTGTGGGAAAACTTTGTCATCAGCGAACGCAAGAAAAAATTGGCGTATGAAAACCAATTCAAGGACACCTATTTTTGGAGAAATACCCAACAAGCCGAAATCGATTATTTGGAAGTGAAAAACACCGAAATCGAAGCTTTTGAAATCAAATACAATCCGAATCAAAAAGTGCGATTTACAAAGTCATTTACCGAAAAGTATCATCCAAAAACCACCCAAGTGATTCACAAAGAGAATTTTTGGGATTATTTGCTCTAAACCAAAAAGCATCGCTTAATTTTGAATATCAATTCTAGAATAATAAACTAAAAAACGAGTCTATGTCCTTCCAACCTGTATTTGCCGAATTCTGGGAAAAAGTAACAGAAAGCATCACGAATAAAACCTTTGCCAAATTAACTTTGGCCAAAACCATTGGCGACACCGAATTGAAAAACATTTACGTTCGCCCCGTTTTGCTGGAAAATGACGTGTTCAAACTTTCCGTCATTGCCCGCTACAAAACCGAAGAAATAGAAAGTTTCCATTCCTTGGAAGAAGCTTTTTTCGTTCTGGCTCCCTATATGAACAACCCATTTTTGACGGCAATATTATTCACCACCGAAAATGATTTTACTTTCAAATTGAATAAAAAACGCATTGGAACCATCATTGAACAAGCACCTACTTTCAAAAATGCTTCGGACGTGATCTTGGAAATGAAGGAAAAAGGAATTTGATTGATGAATTCAGAATAACGTTTGCTGATTTTTGATTTAAAACCAATAATCAAGAAACACCTGAAATCTAAAAATCGTAAATGTACAATCTTAAATCACTACTTCTCCCCATCCCATTCCGCATAAAACTGCGAAAGGAATTTTTCCATAAATAAATGTCTTTCCTGAGCAATTTGTTTTCCGGTTTGGGTATTCATTTTGTCCTTTAGCATCAATAATTTTTCGTAGAAATGGTTGAGCGTTGGTGCTTGGTTGTTTTTATATTCTTCCTTGCTCATGCGAAGTTTTGGGGCAATATTCGGGTTGTACAAAGGCCTGTTTTTGAAACCGCCATAATTGAATGTTCTGGCAATGCCAATGGCTCCAATGGCGTCCAAACGGTCGGCGTCCTGAACGATATCCAATTCGACAGACGAGAATGTTTTTTCCGAATTTCCGCCCTTGAAAGAGACGTTTTCGATGATGTTGATGACGTGCTCGATGGTGGCTTGGTCCACGTTATGGGATTCCAGAAATTCTCGGGCGATTTTGGGCCCTATGGTTTCGTCTCCGTCATGAAACTTGCTGTCGGCAATATCGTGAAGCAAGGCTCCCAATTTTACGATGTCAACATCACAAACTTCGCCATCGGCAATCAGCAAGGCATTTTTATACACGCGTTCGATGTGAAACCAGTCGTGTCCCCCTTCGGCATTTTCGAGTTTTTTCTTTACAAAAAGAATGGTTTTGTTGACTATGGCTGTATATCTCATATTTGGGACGCTTTTTATAAAAAAAGCTGATTTTTAAAGTTTTACATTCAAAAATCAGCAATTCAATATTTTAATCTATTTCAAAAATCAATGGCAATGGCAATGGCAATTTCAAAAAATCGAAAATCGAAAATCCATTCCAGCCAATCTAAAATCTACATTCTAAAATCTGAAATCTACAATCTCGCCGGTTCTACCCATTTGAATTGGAATGACTCTTGCGGGATGACCAATCGTTCCGAAATTTTGGCCATTCTGCCGGGCAATTTCATCAGGTAATCCCTTGCTTTTTCAGCCTCGGCAGTCAAACCACCGATTTTGTCGATTTCCCATTTGTCGATCAGTTTTTGCATGATGTCCACATAATCGTTGGCGGTATAAACCCCAATTCGCTGTGCCGAATCCGAAAAATGTTCGAAAGCCGAACTGATTTTTTGTCCCGATTCCCTCAAGAAATGGGCTGGCATCACGATTTTGGCCTTCATCATGTATTGAAAAGCAAGCATCATTTCGCTTGGGTCCAATTTGAAAATTTCACTCACAAAATGGCTGTAGGCATGATGGTGGCGCATTTCGTCGCCGGCAACCATCTTGCACATCTTGGACAATTTCTTGTCACCATAGGATCTGGCCAATTGCGAAACTCGGTTGTGGGAAACATAAGTCGCCAATTCCTGGAAACTCGTGTAAACAAAGTTTTTATACGGATCTCTTCCGGTGCCGATGTCGAAACCGTCGTTGATCAAGTGTTGCGTGGTCATTTCAATCTCGCGCATGTTCACGCGACCCGACAAATAAAGGTATTTGTTCAACAAATCGCCGTGACGATTTTCCTCGCCAGTCCATTGACGTACCCAAGTTGACCAGCCATTTCTGGCTTCGTTGTCCACGCCTTCGAGTTCCATCAACCAGTTTTCGTAGGTGGGCAAAGCTTCTTCGGTAATCATATCCCCTACCATGGCGACCCAAAAGTCATACGGCAGGTCTTTGGAAATTTCCCTCAATTCTTTGACTTCTTCCAGAAAATTGTCACTTTCGGAATTAGGCAAAAAGTCCGAAGGTTGCCATATCTCTTCCACAGGAATAAGATACTGCTCCATAAATCCCTCTACTTTGTTTTCTAGAAATTGCATTACTTCTAGACGAATGTTTTTTATTGACATATGTGTTTTTGGTTTATTTATTTTTGAACTTGGAATTTCTCCCAATAATGTGCAAAGTTAGCACATTTTAAAGTTTTATCCCTTGAACGATAGCATTTTCTGTTTTTGACATCAAATCGTCAAAGGTATGCTCTTTTACGGGCATCGCTTCGTGAATGGTAAAAGTGATGTGATTGCCCAAACCGTAAGGAAAAAATCCGAATCGGAAGAACTTCCAGGAATTATTGATGGTCACAGGCACCACATAGGCCGAAGGGGCATATTTACACAATATTTTCAATCCGCTTTGCGCAAATTCTTTGGGTTTTCCATTTTTGCTTCGGGTTCCTTCGGGAAAAATAACCGCCGAACGTTTGTGTTTTTCGATATATTCAGACAAACCTTTAATGGCCGGAATGGCTTGTTTGGGATCTTTTCTGTCAATAAGTACGGAGCCACCGTGAGTCAAATTGTAGGAAACGCTGGGAATTCCTTTCCCTAACTCGACTTTGCTGACAAATTTGGGATGAAATTTTCTCAAAAACCAAATCATCCCGATAATATCATACATCCCCTGGTGATTGGCCACAAAAATAATGGGAGCTCCCGTTGGAATGTTTTCTCTACCCTCGATTTTAAACGTATTGAACAAGACGTGCCCGATTCTCAACAAGACAAGATTCAGGTAATCGACACTTTTTTTATGGGCTTGATAGCCAAAAACATTGAAACAAATCCACTGGATGGGGTGAAAAAAGACCAATGCCAGAAGGAACAACAAGATTGCAATAAAGGATATGGGATAGGATATGATTTTTTGCATTATGTAATTTTTTGGCAAAAATAGAAAATATATTTCTGTTTGTAACTGTTCTCAATAAGGCGAAAGTGTTAATAATACCATAGTTTTATTGAGAAAACCCTTTTTCCGATTTCTTGATTAGACTTTTATGCCTTCGATGATGGTGTTTTTTGTTTTTTCCAAAACCTCGGCAAAAGGGTAATCGCTTACTTTTAAAGGCGGATGAACCGTAAAAATAAGATGATGGCCCACGCTCAAAGGAAAATATCCGTATTGATAGACTTTCCAGGAATTGTTGATGGTTATGGGAACAATATAGGCCGATGGCGCATATTTGCACAAAATTTTCAGGCCGCTTTCGGCAAATTCGTTGGGAATTCCCGTTTTGCTACGGGTGCCTTCGGGGAAAATAACCGCCGAACGATTTTCTTTTTCGATCTGTTCTGCCAAGGATTTTATCATCGGAATGGCTTGTTTGGGATTGCTCCTGTCAATAAGAACATAATTATTGTGGCGCAAATTATAGGAAATCCCCGGAATGCCTTTGCCCAGTTCTTTTTTGGTCACGAAAGCCACTTTAAACCGTCTCAAATACCAGATAATTCCAGCCGTATCCAACAAACTTTGATGATTAGCCACAAAAATTATCGGGACGTTTTTGGGGATTAATTCCCGATTTTCAAAAGTGTATCTCGTGCCCAAAACATGGGTACATTTCATTGTAAAATAAGCGATGTAATCAAAACAGACTTCGAGTCCTTTGTCTCCAAAAATTTTATAAACCACCCACTGGATGACATGAATGGTACACAAAACCACCAAATAAGAGAAATAATACAGCAGCGTTATGGGGTATAATAAAATTTTCTTCATTCTTTTTAAAATTATACGCAAAAGTAATGATTTTTGGCGTTCGATTTTAATCCCTAATAATTATGCTGTTTTGGGTTTAATCGTACCTTTGCTCCCAAAACAGTTGTCTTTTTTCAAAACAAAATGAATTTCACTTATCCCAAAACCGAAAAACTGAAAAGCAAAACCACAATCGATTTGCTTTTTTCCAAAGGCAAATCCGTGTCCAAATATCCGTTGCGACTGGTTTTTGTGGAGAGCGATTACGGCATTCCCGAAGATTCGGACCAAAAGCTGAAAATGGGTGTTTCGGTTTCCAAAAAATACTTCAAACACGCCGTGGACCGCAACTATTTCAAGCGTGTGCTTCGCGAAACCTATCGATTGAACAAACACATCCTCGTTGACAATTTGGACAAAAAATATGCTTTCATGTTTTTTTACCAAACCAAGGAGCGACTGTCTTACCAAGAAATCCATACCAAGACCATTCAATTGTTTGAAAAGTTTGTCCAACAGTTGAAAAAGGAGGAATAACAGCTTTTGTTTTTATCTCGGGTGGTTATTGACTATTAATTCTTATTTTAGTGCTCTAAAATAAAGCCCATCATGACTTCTCCTTTCCAAAAAAAACACATAATTCCCGTTGTTGCTTCGGCATTTTTGTTTGTAGGCGTTAGTTTCAAAGACGATTTTTTTGAAATTGCCAAGCAAGTAGAAATTTTCACGACCCTTTTCAAGGAATTGAACAAGAATTATGTGGACGAAACCAATCCGGGCGATTTGATGGACAAGGCCGTCAAGGGAATGTTGTCCAGTTTGGATCCCTACACTGTGTATTTCAACGAGCAGGATGTTGTCAAATTCAAAATCAACAACACGGGCGAATACACCGGAATTGGTGCGATGATTACCCGGAAAGACGACAAAATAATCATCAAGGAACCTTATAAAAATTTTCCTGCCGACAAAGCCGGGCTCAAAGCCGGGGACGAAGTAATTCAAATAGGCGACGTGCTCCTGTCGGATTTCAAGGACGATGCCTCCCAACTTTTCAGGGGAGCCAAAAACACCAAAATCGACGTCAAATACATTCGCCAAGGCAAAACCAACACGACCCAAATCGTTTTGGACGAAGTAGAAATCAAATCGGTGCCTTTCTATGGAAAAATAGACGATAAAACCGGCTACATCGTTTTGGCGCGTTTCAACCAAAAAGCTTCTTTTGAAACCAAACAAGCCTTGGAACAATTAAAAAAAGAAGGCGCGAAACAAATTGTCCTTGATTTGAGGGGAAATCCGGGCGGACTTTTGAACGAAGCCGTAAATATTTGCAATTTGTTTGTCCCAAAAAACGAAATCATCGTGACCACAAAATCAAAAATAGAGAAACACAACAACACTTACAAAACCTCGAAAGAGCCCGTGGACACCGAGATTCCATTGGTTATTTTGGTCAACGGAAAAAGTGCCTCGGCCTCGGAAATCGTTTCTGGAGCTTTGCAGGACCTGGATCGTGCGGTGGTTGTTGGCAGCCGAAGTTTCGGAAAAGGATTGGTGCAAAGACCCGTGGACTTGACTTACGGCACACAGCTGAAAGTGACCATTTCGCGTTACTACACGCCTTCCGGAAGATGTATTCAAGCTTTGAATTATTCAAATAAAGACAAAAACGGAATCGCCACAAAAACCGAAGCCAAGAATTACAACGCCTTCAAGACTCGAAAAGGAAGAACCGTTTATGATGGCGGGGGCATCCAGCCCGACATCGAAATGGAAGAAACCAAGATGAGTCCAATAACCGAAGCTTTGGTGAAAAACGACGGAATCTTTAATTATGCAACGGCTTATTATTACAAAAACCCCAATTTGGGCACGCAAATTCCCAGCTTTTCGGATGCCGATTTCCTAGATTTCAAACAGTTCCTGAAAACCCAGAAATTCGCTTTTGACACCGAAACGGAATTGGCCTTGAAAAACACTTTGGCCGTGGCCAAAAAAGAAAAAGTGGACGAAAGCATTAGTGCAGAATACCAACAATTACTGGCTGCACTCCAAAAAAGTGAAGAAAAATTGTTGGACAAAAACCAAAAGGAAATCAAAAATTTAATCACGGACGAAATTATCAAACGCTACCAATACCAGGAAGGTTTGTATCAATATTACCTCAAAAACAATTCCGAAATCAAGAAAGCGGTAAATGTCCTGAACAATAGCGTCGAATACAAAAGCATCTTGAAAATGTGATGAAAACGGGGTTTAAAATATTGGTTTTCTTGACTTTTGGTTTTCTTTCAGCCCAAGAAAATGCCGTTCAATCCGTGTATTTTGAATTTGACAAATTCGCCTTGAACAAAAATGAAACCAATTCGCTTGTCGGGATTGTCAACTCTCCCAATTTTCCCCAGTTTGAAGCCATCCAGCTCTATGGCTATTGTGACGACAGGGGAAGCGAAGAGTACAACAACAAATTATCGGACAAAAGAGTGTCCACAGTCCAAAAAATATTGGTTTCCAACGGCATTTCGCTTAACAAGATTTTCATTTGCGAAGGCAAAGGACGTGTGAATCTGGATAAAGAC
>JAGNPF010000396.1 GCA_017989775.1 Flavobacterium sp. | reverse complement strand
CTTTCAAGCGTTCGATCAGCATTCCCATCATTCTTTTGTTGAGGCTGGAAGAATTTTTGATGTACTGCGCATATTCATCGAGGGTAAAAAGAGCCATGATCATTCCTTTCAGTGCATTGCGGAATTTGATGTCTTTTTGAATGGCATTTTCTATGGTCATCAATTTCTTTTCGACCGAGAAAGAGTCGAAATCGATTCTGTTTTTGCCCAAATGGTTGATGAAGGAGGCAATGAACAAATCGTTCTGGAGTTTCAAAATTGGACGAAGAACCTGATTTTGAAACAATTCGTCTGATGAGGATTGGTCGGTAACGGTGCCGATGGTTTCGCCTCTAAATTCTTTTAAAAATACATCTCTTTTATCCATGGTTTTTTCTTTAAAATTATGGAAAATTAAGACAAGAAAAAGTATTTTTGTGGATATATATGAACAATTATGAGATTTCACACTAGAAAATGGGTAAAACCAGAAGACTTGAATCCCAACGGAACCTTGTTTGGGGGAAAATTATTGGCTTGGCTTGATGAAGAATTGGCTTTGTACTCCATCATACAATTGGAAAATTCCAGAATCGTGACCAAACACATGTCGGAAATCAATTTCAGGAGTTCGGCCCGACAAGGCGACATTATCGAAATTGGTATCGACGTTTTGAAGTTTGGAAACAGTTCGCTTACGCTAAAATGCGAAGCCCGAAACATGATGACGCGTGAAACCATTATCACCATAGACCACGTTACAATGGTCAATTTGGGTGCCGACGGAAAACCGAAAGCCCACGGAAAAACGGAAATAGAATTCGTAAAAGACCGTTTGCAGGAATAATTTTAAGGTTTATTTTGTCATTTAGACGAAGGAGAAATCACATAACGAGAGCAACTAGTGGGATTTTTCCTTCGTCGAAAGGACAAAAATATGTAAAATCATTTTTTACGTTAGGTAGAATTATTATTTGCTTACCGGAATTTGCAAATATTTCTTTTCCACAAAAAAGGTAGCCAAAGGCAGGAGAGAAGCAAACAAGACAATTGAAAGCGTTCCGAAACTCCATTTTTGGGATTTCATGATGAATAGTGCCAAGGCCACGTAACCAATGAACAACACCCCATGGGTCATTCCCACTGGATATAAAAAGGTTTTATACAATTCCAAATTATTGGGTTTGATTAGTAGCATGTTGGCGAATAAGACCAAGTAGGAGATTCCTTCCAGAATGGCGATGTTTTTGAAAATTTTGACCATTGATAATAATGTTGTTTTGGTTTATGAAAAGGCAAAACTAAGGATTAACATTGATTGTTTTTCCTAATGGATTCTTAAAACTAATTTACTTTTGCACTTATAAAACCATCCAATGAGCAAACGCGATTTAAAAAAATACTTGGCCGAACTGAACAAAGAGCAACTCGAAGAGCAAATTCTCGAATTGTATGATAAATTTGCTGCGGTCAAAACCTACTATGATTTTGTCTTCAATCCAAAAGAAGACGCGCTGCTGAAGGAATGCAAAATCAAGATTTCGAACGAATATTTTCCGCAGAAAACCTCCGGAAAACCTAGAAAACCCAAAATGCGCCGTTCGGTTGCCCAAAAATACATCAAGCATTTCATCCTTTTGGGGGTTGATCCCTTCGTGATTGGCGACGTGATGCTGTATGCCATCGAAATTGCCCAGACTTTCTCGGCAGAACGAATCGTGAAACCGGAAGCTTTCTTTAAAAGTATGCTCGGTTCGTTTGAACAAGCTATCAAATTCATGATTGCCAACGGCATATTGAAAGAATTTATGCCTAGAATTATCGCCATAAATAAAGAAACTTGCGAACAAAACTGGTTCAACCAAGAGGAATTCAATGCGATTTTGGAACGTTTTGACGATTAAACAATGCCCTCATAAAATATTTTATTTAATCCCGATGCTTTATTTGTCATATAATTTAGTGTAATAACTGTTTTTTAGGCGTATTTTTGCAAAAATCCAAAAAAAGCAATGTCTCAAAATATTTTAGAAACAGAATTAGAAGATAGAAAAGAACTTTATTCCTACCAAAAGGGAGATATAGAAACCATTTTTGAACGATTGGACAATGCGCCAAGCAATTATCATTTGCTGTACCAATTGCCAACGGGAGGAGGAAAAACGGTTGTTTTCTCGGAAATTGTTCGACAATATTTGTCCAAACACGATATGAAAGTGGTGGTCTTGACCCATCGCATCGAGTTGTGCAAGCAAACTTCAAAAATGTTGAAAGGTTTTGGCGTGAAAAATAAAATCATCAACAGCAAGGTAAAAGAATTGCCGGATCAAAACGATTATTCTTGCTTTGTGGCGATGGTCGAAACCTTGAAAAACCGTATTAACGACGAAAAATTGCATCTCGACAACATTGGCTTGGTCATTATCGATGAGGCACACTATAATTCCTTTAGAAAATTATTGAGTTCGTTCAAAAACGCCTTCATCTTGGGAGTTACGGCAACGCCATTGAGTTCGAACATCAAATTGCCGATGCACGAAAGTTATTCGGAATTGGTGGTGG
>JAGNPF010000395.1 GCA_017989775.1 Flavobacterium sp. | reverse complement strand
TTTTGTTTCAAGAAAATTATGGGATTTGAATCGTTCAATTAGATTTGAGGTAAAACCCGTGTAATGCTTGTTGAATTTTGTAGAATATAATATGTAAACAACAAATTCTTCCATTAATATCGTAAATGAAAAAACCTCCAAATTGCTTTAGAGGTTTTGGACTTGGTAGCGGGAACAGGACTCGAACCTGTGTCCGCCGCGGCGGATATGAGCCCTCCAAATTATATATTCAAAATATGTTTTTTAATAAATTCTCTTCCAACTCCTGATTTTAAATATTTCTCTCTTTTCATCGCATCCGATTTTGAATGAAAAAATTCAACATAAATCACTTCCCAAGGCCTAAACTTCAAAGTGTAACCTTTTGTTTCAAGAAAATTATGGGATTTGAATCGTTCAATTAGATTTGAGGTAAAACCCGCGTAATGCTTGTTGAATTTTGTAGAATATAATATGTAAACAACAAATTCATCCATAAAAACTGTAAATAAAAAAACCTCTAAATTGCTTTAGAGGTTTTGGACTTGGTAGCGGGAACAGGACTCGAACCTGTGACCTTCGGGTTATGAGCCCGACGAGCTGCCTACTGCTCTATCCCGCGATGTTTCGGGTGCAAAGATACAACCAATTTTAATAAATACAAGCTATTTTGAAAAAAAATATTCAAGTTTTATGTATCGGACTGACAGTACAGCTTTTACGAAATAAAAAAGAACCCGAAGACGGATCCAAGCCATCCTCCATAAAAAAAAACCTGCAAAGCAAGCTAAGCAGGTTTCCCTATAAACTGTAAAATCAAAGATTAATCTTCAGAAACAATGGCAGTATTTCTATCTACCGACACTTTCAACACTTCGGCCACGCCTCTTTCATTTATCATTGTCATATTCAAAACATCCAGTTTGGACAAATCTTTCGACACCAATCCACTGAATTGGTTGTAGGAAATATTCATCTCTTTCAAGTTGCTCAATTTCTCCAAATCGAAAGGAACTTGTCCCGTCATTTTGTTGTCAAACAAACTCAATTGTTGAATATTGGTCAAATTGGAAACAGATTGACTCAAAGTTCCGGTAATTTTATTGCTGTTCAAAAGCAATATTTTCAAACCTTTCAATTCATAAAGCGAGGCCGGAATTTGACCTTCGATTGCATTGTTGTACAAAGACAAGATTTCCAAATTGCTCAATTTACCAATTTCGGAAGGAATATTTCCTGAAAAATCGTTCATGAACAACTCCACCTTTTTCAAGGAAGAAGCGGCACATATTGAATCAGGAATCGACCCGGACAATTTATTGAACGACAAGTTAAGCGTTTCCAAGGACTTCATTTCACCAATTGATGAAGGAATCATTCCTGAAATGGCATTTTTATACAAATTCAAATTTTTTAAATGTACCAAATTCGATATCTCTGATGGCAAAACTCCAACCAAATTATTGTTGGGCAATTGAACCGATACCACTTTATCCTCTTGCACTCCAACGCCATACCAAGAAGAAACAGGGGCATTCAAATCCCATTTTGATGTCCAATTGGCACCATTGGTGGAATTATATAATTTTACAAGTGCGCTTTTTTCAGAAACTGACACTTCTGCTTTCATTACAAATGAAAACACAATTAAAAACAGCAATGTAGAGATCTTTCTCATAGTGTGCATCTTAATACATTAATACAAGACTAAAGTAGACAAAATACTTGCTACCGACAAAAAATATCGACGAAATACACAGTTTAAAACATTTAAGTAACTTAAATAACACAAAAATAATGCTTACCTTAAAACAAATGGTCTAAGTTAAAAACTACTAATTTTTTCCCAACACGACAACAAAATACCTATATTTGATTCTCTAACACAAAAACAAACAATTATGGAATTCAATTTATTAGCCATTTTAGTTGCGGCATTATCCTCTTTTGTAGTGGGATTCATTTGGTACAATCCGAAAGTTTTTGGAACCATTTGGATGAAGGAAATCGGCTTGACGGAAGAACAAGCCCAAAAAGGAAACATGCTAAAAATATTCGGACTTACCTTTGCATATGCTTTCATGTTAGCATTTATGATGCAAAACCTGGTCATTCACCAATCAGGAGCATTGGGAATGATAGGTGGCCCAATGATGATTGAGAGCGCCAAACCTTCTTATGCCGCATTTATGACCGATTATGGAGATGCTTTCCGAAGCTTCAAACACGGCGCCCTTCATGGCTTTATGTCGGGAATCTTTTTGGCATTGCCCATCATTTCCATAAATGGCCTGTTTGAGCAAAAATCATGGAAATACATGGCCATTCAAGCCGGATACTGGACCGTCATCATGACAATCATGGGTGCCATCCTTTGTGCCTGGAAATAAATTTAACATTTAATTATAATAGAATCGCTCTACATTTGTGGAGCGATTTTTTTTCACTTGAAACCAGCATTATCCATAAAATTATACTCCTCGACAGCGAATCTTCCAGAAAACTGGAACCACATCAGCCTAGGCAACATTTTTCTGAGCAAGGAATATTTAACCATTTTGGAA
>JAGNPF010000394.1 GCA_017989775.1 Flavobacterium sp. | reverse complement strand
GGGCCGCAAAGGAAACGGTCAATATTTCCCAAAAATAATTGCCAAATTTATTTTTTGTTGACCAAAGTTGGGCCAACAACGGTTGCAACCAAAGGATGAAAAACAAGGCAAAATAACTCAATTGAAACCCCACATCAAACAAAAACGAAGGTTCGAAAAGCAAAATAAGCAAGATCGAAACTAGCAAAGTGTGAAAAATATT
Organism: Flavobacterium sp.; assembly: GCA_017989775.1. GTDB lineage: Bacteria > Bacteroidota > Bacteroidia > Flavobacteriales > Flavobacteriaceae > Flavobacterium. Next base: position 2,343 of record JAGNPF010000394.1, on the reverse strand, counting down.
GGTGCTTCTCCTCAAATACATCCCGATGGCGACAAACGAAAACATGGTAACCGAACGAAGCACCGATGGAGCCAAGCCGGCGATCAAACCGAACAATGACAAAGACAACAAAATAATAATCAACTTGATAAACGAACCCCGGCGCGTGTTGGGAAAAGGTTTCAGCAGAAAAGTCACGAAAAGCAAAATAAACCCGATGTGCAAGCCCGACACGGACAAAACATGCACTGCGCCGGCATATTGATAATCCTTTATAATTTCTGGCGAAATATCCTGTTGTTGTCCCAAAATCAAGGCGATGGCAACATGCAATTCGGCTTTGTGGAAATTACTTTTCTCCAAGTTCCGAATGATTTTTGTCCGCAATTTCGAGGTATAATACCAAACATCTTTTTCGATGATGGAACCCATTTTCATCTCGGAAACATCGGCATACATCTGGGCATAAATTTGTTTGTTTTCGAGGTATTTGCCGTAATCAAACTGGTTCGGATTTTTGGCTGGACCGTTTTGGTATAAACTCCCTTTGATTTGCAAATGAGTTCCAATTTCAAAAGTACGATTCAAGCTGTCTTTTCGAACATTCAAAAGCAATCTTCCCGATTTTGCCAGACCGTCTATCTGGTTTACAAGCACGACATAACGATCGTTGAAACTCGAACTTCGCAGTTTTTCTCGAACTGTGACAGAGACTAAATGTTTTTTTTCGAAAATTGATTCATGATGAATATAATTGTTGGATTGAAAAGAATCGGTGTGGATAATTTGGGTGCTTGCTCCAATTCCGAAAGCAAGGAAATAGGTTGCCAAACCAAAATAGATTGCGTTTACGGCATTTCGTTTCGAAACAAAATAAGCAATGGTGAAAGCACAAACAGCTACAAAAAGAAGCGAAAACACAAGCAAAACAGTCGGCTTGAGGTAATACACAACCAGTATTCCGGCCACAAAACCAATCGAAATTCTCGACAAAGGAAACTGTAATACTTTCATACTTATAAAAGTATGAATTTTTAATCAGAAATAACCATGCAATTTAAAGTTTGAAAAATAAATTATTTCAAATCCCCCACAATCAATTTGGCGGTTTTTTCGCTGGCACCGATGCCTCCCAATTTGGCTTCCAACTTCTCGTATTTTTCCAAAAGGCTTTGGCGATAATTGGGTTCCGTAATTTTTTTCAACTCTTCTCGAATGCGTTTTGTACTGCAATCGTCTTGAATCAATTCGGTAACCACTTCCTCGTCCATGATCAAGTTGACCAAGGAAATGTATTTCAGGGTAATAATGCGTTTGGCAATTTGGTACGAAATCGTGCTTCCTTTATAACAAACCACTTCCGGTACTTTGAAAAGCGCCGTTTCCAATGTTGCCGTTCCAGATGTGACCAATGCCGCCGTTGCATTTCCCAACAAATCATAGGTCTTGTTCGAGACAAATTTGATGTTTTCATTGGTTATGAAACCTTCATAAAAAGAAAATTCCTGACTTGGCGCACCTGCAATCACGAATTGATAATCCGGAAAATCATTGACCACGCTCAACATTACCGAAAGCATTTTGGTAATCTCCTGCTTGCGACTGCCCGGCAAAATGGCAATAATGGGTTTTTCGTTCAATTGATTTTCTTTTCTAAAAACAGCCGCATCTATCGCCGGATGATTGTGGATGGCGTCAATCAAAGGATGTCCGACAAATTCAACCGGAAAATGATGTTTCTTTTCATAGAAATCCTTCTCGAAAGGCAGAATCACGTACATTTTATCGACATCGCGTTTGATTTCGGTAATTCGATTTTCTTTCCAAGCCCAAATTTGGGGCGAAATATAATAATGCGTTTTAATTCCCTGTTCTTTTGCCCATTTGGCAATACGCAAATTGAATCCGGGATAATCGATAAAAATTAACACGTCCGGTTGAAAATCACTGATGTCTTTCTTGCAAATTTTGATGTTGTTCAAGATGGTTTTCAAGTGAAACAAGACTTCGACAAAACCCATGAAAGCCAAATCACGATAGTGTTTGACCAAAGTGCCGCCCACTTTTTGCATCAAATCGCCACCCCAAAACCGGATGTCGGCATTGGCATCTTCCTTGTACAAGGCTTTCATCAAATTGGCACCGTGCAAATCTCCCGAGGCTTCTCCTGCTATAATGTAGTATTTCATCTGTTTATTTTTATTGATTTTCAACGGTTCGATGGAACTCGCCAAAATGATTTCTTTGCTGTTTAATCAGTTTTTGAACGATAAATTTATGCAAATAAAGTGATAATCGTAATAATGATGACGGCCAAAACCACGCCACGAGCCATAATGTCTTTATTCATTTTGAGCAAAATGC
>JAGNPF010000054.1 GCA_017989775.1 Flavobacterium sp. | reverse complement strand
TGTGGAAATCGGATGCAACGTGGTATGGCACTTATGCCGCAAATTATGCTGGTGCCATCAATAATCCTTCAAGTCCATTGTTTGGCAATGTTGCCGGATCCAATGCTTTTGCCCGTTCACAGGCTGACGTGGGCAGGTTGATGCCGGGAACCGCTGCTTTTCAATCTGCGTTTAATACCGTAATTGCCGATCCGAGTTCGTTGACGGGTTCTAAATTGGTGGATAATTCCAAAATATACCATTCGGATGCCAATTATAACTTCAAGGACCTTGTTAAATTTGGAGAAATTCAGGTGGGAGGGTCTTATAGAAACTATCAATTGGATTCTCATGGCAGGATATATACCGATGCCAATAGCCTGATTAATTACGATGAGTATGGTGCCTACGCGCAGTTGCAGAAAAAATTCATGGAGGACAGGTTTAAATTTACGGGATCCATTCGTTACGACAAAGCCAAAAATTTTGATGGCAATTATTCTCCAAGATTGTCCTTGGTGTATTCTGGAGGCGAAAAAAAGCAACATAATTTCAGGGCATCCTATCAAACCGGTTTTAGAAACCCAACCACTCAAGACCAATATATAGGATTCAACGTGGGGTATGCGGCACTGGTGGGTTCTGCTGCCGATAACTTGACAAGATTTACGGAAACATTTCCTGTGGCAACCGCAACGGGTCAATTTTTTGCCGGTGGGGCAACGGCCATTATGACGGGGGAAAATGCTTATTACAATTCCTATACAAGAGAATCTGTGGGGGCATTGTTGGCAACCGGTAATCCGGCATTGTTGAAAAAAACAAATGTGGCATTGGTGAAGCCGGAAGAGGTTCAGGCGTTTGAGTTGGGGTATCGTTCCCAAATCAAGGAAGTCAGCGTCGATCTTAATGGGTATTATAATGTTTACAATAATTTTATAGGCAATACAACGGCCATTGCAACCTATTATGGAAAGGCACAAGATGCTCCAAATCCTGCTGGTGGTGCTGCCGATCTAGGAGCGCAATCTTTGCATGCGCTTCAAAACAGCAATTTTAGGGCTTATCAGTTGTATACCAATACGGCTTTGGAAATTCATTCCCTTGGCATTGGAGTGGGACTTTCCAAAAGAATGTTGGGAGCTTATGATTTTGGAATTAGTTACAACTATGCGCAATTCGATTTTGATCAAGCCAAAGACCCTGGTTTTGAAGCAGGTTTCAACACGCCCAAACACAGGGTTAAGGCTTCTGTCGGAAATGACAGCTTGTTTCAAAACTTTGGATTTAATGCCAGTGTAAGATGGAACAGCGAGTATTTGTGGGAATCCACAATGGCCGACGGGATGATTGAATCCGCCACCGTTGTCGATGCACAAATCAACTACGAACTTCCAAAACTTAAATCGGTCATTAAATTGGGAGCCACCAATATAGCAGGAAAAGATTATACGCAAGTATTGGGTGCTGGAGCAATTGGGCAACAATATTTCGTTTCTTGGACAATTAACCCATAATTCGGTTTGTCTTATTTTTAAAAACCATCGCTCTAATGTGATGGTTTTTCGGTTTTTAGCAACTTTTTCGGGTGTGTTTTGCTTCTTTGAAAGCAATGTACAAAAGACTCTTTTTTTTATAAAAAAAAAGTATTGATTTTTATATTTTAAAAAATTACCTTTGCGAACTGAAAATACATCCAGTCGATTAGATTCGTTTAAATGTGTTTCATAAACCTGAATAGCTATTTAATAAATACATAAGCAATGTCAAAAGTAATAGGAAAAGTTGCCCAAATCATCGGACCAGTTGTCGATGTAGTTTTCAACGGTAAAGATGTTGAACTTCCAAAAATTTATGATTCATTAGAAATCACGAAAAAAGATGGAACTATATTGGTTCTTGAAGTACAATCTCACATCGGTGAAAACACTGTACGTACCATCTCCATGGACTCTACAGACGGTTTGAGCAGGGGTTATGAAGTAGTTGGAACAGGTGCTCCAATTCAAATGCCAATCGGTGCAGATGTTTATGGACGTTTGTTTAATGTTATTGGAGATGCCATTGACGGGTTGGGGAACTTGCCAAAGTCGGGTGAAAATGGAATGTCTATTCACAGAGCGGCGCCAAAATTCGAAGATTTATCAACTTCATCTGAAGTTTTATTCACAGGTATCAAAGTAATCGATTTGATTGAGCCTTATGCAAAAGGAGGTAAAATTGGATTGTTTGGTGGTGCTGGTGTTGGTAAAACCGTATTGATTCAGGAGTTGATTAACAATATTGCAAAAGGTCACGGTGGACTTTCCGTATTCGCAGGAGTAGGAGAAAGAACACGTGAAGGAAATGACTTGCTTCGTGAGATGTTGGAGTCAGGAATTATTAAATACGGTGAGGAATTCATGCACTCCATGGAAAATGGAGGATGGGATTTGTCTAAAGTAGATATGCCAGGAATGAGAGAGTCTAAAGCTACTTTCGTTTTCGGTCAAATGAACGAACCTCCTGGAGCTCGTGCTCGTGTGGCACTTTCAGGATTGTCTATCGCTGAGTATTTCCGTGATGGAGCAGGTTCAGATCAAGGAAAAGATGTATTGTTCTTCGTGGATAACATCTTCCGTTTTACACAAGCAGGTTCTGAGGTATCGGCACTTTTGGGTCGTATGCCATCTGCGGTAGGTTACCAACCAACATTGGCAACTGAAATGGGAGCGATGCAAGAGCGTATCACATCTACAAACAAAGGATCTATTACATCTGTACAAGCGGTTTACGTTCCTGCGGATGACTTAACTGACCCGGCGCCAGCAACAACATTTGCCCACCTTGATGCAACAACAGTATTGTCTCGTAAAATTGCAGAGTTAGGTATTTACCCAGCGGTAGATCCATTGGATTCTACTTCAAGAATCTTGACTCCACAAATTATTGGTGACGATCACTACAACTGTGCACAAAGAGTAAAAGAAATTCTTCAAAAATACAAACAATTGCAAGATATCATCGCGATTTTGGGTATGGAAGAACTTTCAGAAGACGATAAATTGGCGGTATCAAGAGCTAGACGTGTACAACGTTTCTTGTCTCAACCATTCCACGTAGCAGAACAATTTACAGGTATTCCTGGAGTTTTGGTTGACATTAAAGACACCATCAAAGGATTCAATATGATTATCGATGGAGAATTAGACCACTTGCCAGAAGCAGCTTTCAACCTTAAAGGAACCATTGAAGACGCTATCGAAGCTGGAGAAAAAATGTTGGCAGAAGCATAATTAAGTTGGAAGTCAGAAGTTAGAAGTTAGAAGTAAAATGCTTCTCTTCCATCTTCCATCTTCCATCTTCTAACTAAAAAAAGATGATTTTAGAAATTGTATCACCAGAAGCAAAATTATTTTCAGGAGAAGTAAGTTCCATTTCACTTCCAGGAGTTGACGGACATTTTCAAATGTTGAATAATCACGCACCAATAGTTTCATTGCTTCAAAAAGGAATCGTGAAAATTACGGCTCCAAGTTTCAAGTTCAGCAAGGAATCAGAAGATTTATTCACCAAAGTGAACGATCAGAACTATACCATTGCCATCAATTCTGGAACTATTGAAATGAAAGACAATAAAGTGATTGTTTTAGCCGACTAAGACAATTCGAAATAAAAACTAAAGCCAAGCAGTAATGTTTGGCTTTTTTTTGGAGCTAATCCAGCTATCCGTTGCAATCTTTTGCTTTTTTTGAAGGAAAAAAGCAAAAGGATTTCCACTTCTATCTGGGCTAAAAAATGTAGAAAAATAAAACTTATTCCTCTTTCACAAAATCTATAATATCTCCGAAATACAATCAATTTTCATTATTTAGGACTAGTCACCACATCATAAGCCTGTCTCAATTTCTTTACCAGAATTTCTATTTCTTCTTCATTCAAATGCCCAAAACCCAAACGGATCGCGCAAGTGTCTTTGTCTTGATAAAGAATGGTTTTGGGCAAAAACAAATCGTGTTTTAATGCTTGCTCTGAAAGTTGGACCAAAGGAATCTCAGTAATAAACTCTAACCATAAAGCCAAACCACCTGTTGGCTTTTTAAAACGGATAGTGTCTTTAAAATTTTCTTCCAAACACTGGCATAAAAAATCGCGTCTCCGCTTATAAACTAGGATGTTTTTTTTGAGTAATCGATGAATTTCGCCTTCATAAATCAATTCGGACAACATTTGTTCCCGGATTAAATCGCCTTGCCGATCCAGCATTTGCAAATAGTTTTTGGCTTCTGAAATTAAATTTTCAGGGGCGACTACAAAGCCTGTTTGGAAACTTGGAAATAATGATTGTCCAAGCTTTCCCAAATAGATTACCATTCCATCGGCATTTGCACTTGCCATTGGTTGCATTGCCACGCCTTCAAACTGGAAATCATAATCAAAATCATCTTCTATTATGGCAAACTGGTATTCTTTCGCAAGCTGCAAGAGTTTTAAACGACGTTCTACGCTTAATGACACAGTAGTCGGATAATTGCGATTAGCGCAAAGATAAACACAGCGAATGTTGCCTTTCGCAAAATGGTTTTTAATATAGTCCACATCTAAACCTTGTTCGTCAACAGGAATGGTTTTGATAATCGCTCCCGCTTGTTGGAAAATCATATTGGCGGCATAATTGCTCAAATCCCCAACGAGAACCACATCTTTTTGGCGAATTAAAAGTTGCGATATAATGTACAAACTCATTTCGGTGCTTCGGGTGCTGATGACGTTTTCGGGTTTAATGTGAAGTCCCCTTGTGGCATTCAAATAATTACACAATTGGTTTTCAAAAACTGAATATCTTGTTTTTTTATTGTAATTCCAGTTTGAAATCAATGATTTCCGTTTCATCGAAGCACCATACCATTTCGAAAACTCGTGAATGGGATGCAGCCTCAAATCAGGTTGCCCATCATTTAATTCGTATTTTGCTTCCGAGAATTCTTGTGTCGATGATAAATTAAAAGAGGTTTGAAATGGAAATCCGGTTGCTTCGGCAAAACTATTAAGGTCTCCTATTCGGTTCGAACCCGCTTTTATGGAAGCCGTTTTTTGTTCAGGAACCAATACAAAAGTGCCTCTATTGGCCATTATTTCGACCCAACCTTGAGAAGCCAATTCGTCATAGACTGCCACGGCCGTTTTTCTGTGAATATGCAGTAATTGACTAAAGATTCTGGTCCCGGGCAACAAAGTACCTTCTGTCAAATATCCACGCTGAATGGCGTTGATGATTTGTTGGGAAATTTGGATATATACCGAACTGGCACTTGATTTATCGAAGTGAAGAAGTTCTTTTAGCAACGCATTGACCGGACTATCTATCATTTTAAAACTGGACTATTTTAATAGTCCGGAAAGTTACGACTTTTGCAACGTTTTAAAATTATTCTATATCCATATGAAAAAAAAATATTTTTTAGTTTCCTTATTTATCTCTTCTTTGATAGTAACCGCACAGGAAAACAAACCAAGGATAGATTCCTTGCAAGAAGTCATTATTTCTTCCACAAGGATTGATTTGCCTTTCAGCAAAAACTCCAGAACGATTCAGTTGATTACTGCTGAAGACATGAAAAAGGCGGGAGTTACCAATGTTGCCGATGCTTTACAGCAAATTGCAGGTATCGACATAAGACGTCGCGGAACCAATGGTACGCAAGCCGATTTGTACATTCGTGGTGGGAGTTTTGACCAAACTTTACTACTGGTAGATGGTATTAAAGTAGATGATGCCCAAACGGGACATCATACGATGAATCTCGCTTTACCTATTGAAGTCATCAAAAGAATTGAAATTATAAAAGGGCCTGCCGCTCGTATATTTGGCCAAAACGCTTTTAATGGCGCCATCAATATCATCACAAAAGATGTGCCTGAAACCGATGTTTCCTTGCACGTTCAGGGCGGTTCCTACAATCAATTTAATGCTGCCGTTACTGCAGGAATTAATTTGGACGATAGTAGTCATATCATCCATTATTCCAAAAACACATCCGAAGGCTATCGTTTCAACACCGATTTCGACAATCAAAATTTTGTTTTGAAAAGTACTTTCAACAAGAAGAATTTGCCCATTGCGATGTTGATTTCTCTTTCGGATAGAAATTTTGGTGCCAACGGTTTTTATGCTTCGCCGGCCGCCGTTAATCAATATGAGGAAACGATGGCGAGTTTGATAGGTTTTTCGACAGTGATCAAAAAGGGGAATTTTACTTGGAAGCCAAGGGTCTATTGGAGACGAAATGAAGACGAATATGTTTTTGTTAGAAACAATCCTTCTATTTACCGAAATTTGCACATTTCAAACAAAATTGCGGCCGAATTAAATGGATCGTACACTTCAAATATTGGGATTACGGGTTTTGGAATAGAAGCTGCCAAAGTATATCTTTCGAGCAATAACCTCGGAGACAACAATCGTTTTGTGAGTACTTTGTTTTTGGAACATCGCCTAGAATTGTTCGATAAAAAGATGGATATTACGCCGGGAGTGGCAGTAACTTATTTTTCCGACTTCAAATTTTTTGCTTTTCCAGGGATTGATATTGGGTATCAAGTGCTAGACAATCTTAGGGTTTATGGTAATTTGGGTTACACCTATAGAGTTCCAACGTTTACCGATATGAATTATAAATCACCAACCACAATAGGGAATCCTGAATTGGAACCAGAGAAAGCATTTTCGCAAGAAATAGGTTTGAAATGGAATACGGCAGGTTTTAATGCTTCAGTTGCGGTCTTTAATCGCGACTCCAATCGATTGATTGATTACGTGAAAATGCAGAATACAGATCCTTGGCAACCGCAGAATATTCAGGATGTGACCACTAAAGGTTTTGAAACTCAACTCGATTATACATTTGCAATTAATTCGTTTAACCAGAAATTACAGTTGGGCTATTCCTTTATAGAAGACCAAGTAAAACAAAGTAGCTATAATTTCTCGCAATATTCTGTCAATTCAATGAAGCATCAAGTGGTGGGGAGTTACTATATGCAATTCTTGAAAAACTTTACCAATTCGATTCTATATCGCTATGCTGAAAGAACAAATGGCGATTCATATTCGGTTGTCGATTTAGGTGCTGCTTATACTTTAAAGGCATTCGAAATTTCTTTATTCGCCAATAATATTTTCAATGCAGAATATACCGAAACGAATTTTGTCCCAATGCCAAAAGGGAATCTATTGTTTGGAATTCGCTATAATTTTAGATAGTTGATCACTCTTTAATGCTAAAGTCCCGCTATAAAAAGCGGGATTTTTTGTATGATGATTTGGTAATTCCTTGGGAATGAACACTCTAAAACAGATTACTGATCACTATTTTCCAACTCCTTCACTTTTTCATAAATCAAGTTGCTTTCAAAACCTTTTCGCAACATAAAATCACAGAATTTTTTTCGTTTTTTCAAGGTATTCGTTTCTCGGATGGATGCCCAATTTCTTTCGGCCAAGGCGTGAAAAGTTTCCTGATATTCTTCTGGAGTGATTTCCTTGAGCGCAATATTGATAAGGGTTTGCGAAATGTTTTTAAACTTCAATTCGTTGACAATCCTGATTTTTCCCCAGTGTTTGATGCGGTGTTTTCCTCTGGCAAAACTGCAAGCAAAACGCTCTTCGTTCAGAAAATTTTCGGCCAAAAGATGCACCATTATTTGGTCGATTTCTTCTGAATACATTTTCATCGAGCGCAATTTGGCGACCACTTCATCGTGACAACGTTCTTGATAGGCACAAAAATGCTCTATCTTTTGTTTGGCTTCTTTTATGGTGAAAATGTCCTTCATAATAAGGTTTTATCTATGTAGTCAAAGGTCGTTTTTTTTATTCATTCCCCAAATTATAATCATTTCATTGCGCATAATTAACTCTATGACAGATAAAAA
>JAGNPF010000392.1 GCA_017989775.1 Flavobacterium sp. | reverse complement strand
ATGCCTACGTATCTTCCGTGGGGTCACTTTTCTTGGAAAAACCATATCAAGAATTGGATTTTTCAAAAATAGAAAGCAATCCAGTACGTTGTCCAGACGAAAAAATGGCCGCCGAAATGGAAGAATATATCAAACAAATCAAAAAAGACGGCGACACCGTTGGAGGAACCGTGACTTGCGTGATTCAAAACGTGCCGATTGGTTTGGGCGAACCTGTTTTCGATAAATTGCATGCCGAATTGGGCAAAGCGATGCTTTCGATAAATGCCGTGAAAGGTTTTGAATTCGGAAGCGGTTTTTGCGGTTCCCAAATGAAAGGAAGCGAACACAACGATTTGTACAATCCCGACGGAACGACCAGAACCAATCTTTCCGGTGGAATCCAGGGCGGAATCAGCAACGGAATGGATATTTATTTCCGCGTGGCTTTCAAGCCTGTTGCAACGATTATGCAAAAACAAGAATCATTGGACAACAAAGGAAACATTACCGAAATGACCGGAAAAGGACGTCACGATCCTTGCGTGGTTCCCCGAGCCGTTCCCATTGTCGAAGCGATGGCGGCCATTGTTCTTGCCGATTTTCATTTGATAAACAAAACATATAAACAAGATTAAAATTAAGGTATCAAAATAATCCAGTTGGTTTTATGGCGATATGACAATTATGAAGAGGTGAGGTATTAATTTTTAGTATGCTCACCTTTTTTTTGTATCTTTTATCCAGATTTTAACCTCATAAGCTAAATAGAATGACTCAAACCGAAACCTCCAAACCATCGTTATTAGGTAATCTCACGTTTCAAATTCTTGTTGCCATGGTGCTTGGCGCCATTTTGGGAATCGTTATTCACAACAGTTACGATGCGGCTTTTGCCAAAGAATTTAGCGATAAAATCAAAATTTTGGCCACCGTGTTCATTCGTTTGGTGCAAATGATTATTTCTCCCTTGGTGTTCACGACCTTGGTGGTGGGAATTGCCAAACTGGGCGATGTCAAGACCGTGGGTCGTGTTGGAGGAAAAGCTTTGGGCTGGTTTTTTAGCGCTTCTTTTATTTCGCTGTTGATTGGAATGTTTTGGGTCAACATTTTGGAACCTGGAGTGGGACTTAATTTGTCAGATGTCGATTTGGCCTCGGCTTCTGAAGTGACCGAAAAAACGCAAAGTTTCTCTGCCCAAAATTTCATAGAACATATTTTTCCCAAAAGTATTTTTGAAGCCATGGCCAACAATGAAATCTTGCAGATTGTCATTTTTTCCATCTTTTTCGGATTGGCGGCCGCTTCCATTGGCTCTTATGCCAAACCGGTCATCAATGCCTTGGACAAAACCTCGCACATTGTCCTGAAAATGGTGAATTACGTGATGAAGTTTGCTCCATTGGGCGTTTTCGGAGCCATTGCCGGTGTTTTTGCCATTAAAGACCTGAACGACTTGGTGATTACTTACATAAAATATTTCAGCTCTTTCCTGGTGGGAATTACCTCATTGTGGCTTTTCTTGTTGTTGTTGGGCTTTGTTTTTCTGGGACGAAGATTGAAAACCCTCTTGCAACACATCATCAGTCCCTTGATTATCGCTTTCGGGACTACCAGCAGCGAAGCCGTTTTTCCCAAATTGACCGAAGAATTGGAGCGTTTTGGCGTAAAAGACAAAATTGTTTCTTTCATGTTGCCCTTGGGGTATTCCTTTAATCTCGATGGCAGCATGATGTACATGACTTTTGCCAGTTTGTTCATTGCCCAAGCCTATGGAATTCACTTGGATTTAGGAACCCAAATGGTGATGCTTTTGGTTTTGATGCTTACCAGCAAAGGCATTGCGGGAGTTCCCAGGGCCAGTTTGGTTGTCGTTGCGGCCACTTGCGGCATGTTTGACATTCCCATTGAAGGCATCGCCCTGATTTTGCCAATCGACCATTTTTGTGACATGTTCAGGACGGCAACCAATGTATTGGGCAATGCCTTGGCAACATCCGTGGTAGGGAAATGGGAAGGAGGAAACGACGATTAAGCTCCGTTTCCTCTAAAATTGGACAACCGATGTTTGATTGTTTAGGAGGCTTCTTTTTATTCTTGAGAAATAACTTATATAAAAATCGTTGTTTGTAGTTTTATTTCTTTTAAAAAATGTATATTTGAAAGGAGATAATCAAATATATGTTTAAAACCCGATTTTTCATTTTGTCGTTGATGTTATTGCTGGGGTTTTTCAGTAGTATATCATTTGCACAAACAAAAACACCTTCCAAAGCAGAAATCAAGAAAATGGCCCAAAAAGCGGTTGCCTACTTGAATGAAGCCAATTTTGAAAAATCGATAGCCATCTCGCGAGAGGCCTTGCATTATGCTGCCGTTCTTGGAGATGATTATCTCATTGCCGTTTCCTACAACATAATTGGTGCCAACCTTGACGAGTTGTCCGAATTTGACAAAGCCATTTTTTATTACAACAAAGGCTTGGCTCACGCCAACAAAACCAACAATAATTCCATTAAAAATTACCTGAACAATAATTTGGGAAACATGTATTGTTTTGAAAAAAAACAATACAAAAAAG
>JAGNPF010000393.1 GCA_017989775.1 Flavobacterium sp. | reverse complement strand
GTTAAAACTTCTGCAGTAGCCGTTTTTAACGTGCCAATTTGCAAAGTCGAACACATCAAAGATGCTATTTTCTACCTGCAAGGTTCTGGAATAAAAACCGTGGCTGCCACAGAAAAAACAGACCAAAACATATATGACATTGATTTAAAAGAAGGCGTTGCCATCATTATGGGATCGGAAGACAGGGGAATCAATCCTTCGGTTCTGAAAATCGTGGATGAAAAAGCAAAACTTCCCATGTTTGGAACCATTGGCTCCCTTAATGTTTCCGTGGCCTGTGGTGCTTTTTTATATGAAGCGGTTAGACAGAGAGTTTAGATTTTAGACTTCAAGAAATATGGAAAATGAATCAAGACTCCGGTTTTGGTTCATTTTTTTTATTTTCGACTATTGTGTAATCCACGGAAAGATTTGAAGAAAAATAGGTCTGATTTTCTTCTTCTGGCTCTATCTTTGGCAGATTTACAAAATTGCCGTTTTCGTCAAAACGTTGCATAAACTTGTCTGTGCTTGGATCAAAATCAGGATGCTCCCAATCGTATTTGATTATTTTTTTATATTCGGGCGTTTTGTAAAATAGCGAAAGTGCAAAACCTGTCATCAATCCAGCCAAATGTCCTTCCCATGAGATGTTGTCTTCCACCTTTGGAAAAACATACCAAACCAAACCCCCGTAAACCATAACCACCGCCAGGGACAACGCCACCAATCGATAATACTTGGTTTGAATTCCCTTGAAAAAAATAAAACTGACCAATACATAGATTAATCCACTGGCACCAATGTGGTAACTGTCTCTTCCAATTATCCAAGTAATAAATCCAGAAAACAAAATTCCGTAACCAATAACGGCAGAAGACTGTTTGGCATAAAAGAAACGCAAAGCTGCCAACAATATCAATAACGGAATCGAATTATTGTATAAATGATTGATGTCGGCGTGGATAAACGGACTAAAAACAACACCCTGCAATCCCGAAAAGGTTCTTGGAAGAATTCCGTTTTCGTCAAAATCGAAATCGTATTTGATTTGCAACCAATAGACAAACCACAAAAGCCACACAAAAAAAAGTGGCAATGCAATAACAAAATTGGAATATTTGAATTGGTTGTCGCTCATGTTTAATTTAAGAGTTCTGATTTTAGATTTACTCAAAAATGTATCCAAAAGCAATTTAATGCTATTTTGTCATATTTTAAAAAGAGAATAGAAAATAGATTAAAGAAAATAGATAAAATAAGTTTATCAGTATATCTTAGATTTCTAATTGCAAAATCATAAATTTGAATGTTCAAAATTTTCGATTAAACAATTAAGCGATTAAACGAATAACCTAAAAATGGAAGCACCACTGGCAGAACGCATACGTCCACAAAAACTAGAAGATTACATCAGTCAACTGCATTTGGTGGGCCCGAATGGTTCGTTGACGCAACAAATTTCGAAAGGAATTATTCCGTCATTGATATTCTGGGGACCACCAGGAACCGGAAAAACAACTTTGGCACAAATCATCGCCCAAGAATCGAAAAGGCCGTTTTATATTTTGAGTGCCATCAATTCCGGAGTGAAGGACATTCGAGACGTGATTGACAAAGCCAAGCAAAGTGGCGGTCTTTTCACTTCCAAAAATCCCATTCTTTTCATTGACGAGATTCATCGTTTCAGCAAATCACAGCAAGATTCATTATTGGCTGCTGTCGAAAAAGGCTGGATAACGCTGATTGGTGCCACGACCGAAAACCCAAGTTTTGAGGTAATTCCCGCCTTGCTGTCCCGTTGCCAAGTATATATCCTGAATGCGTTTACCAAAGACGATTTGGAGACCTTGCTGCACCGCGCCTTGAAAACGGACAAATATTTGGCAACCAAAAATATCCAATTAACCGAAACAGAAGCGCTGTTGCGACTTTCCGGTGGCGACGGACGCAAACTATTGAATATTTTTGAACTGGTCGTAAACGCTTCTGGTGAAGACCAAATTTCAATCACCAACGACCGCGTTTTTGAATTGGTGCAACAAAACACGGTATTATACGACAAAAGTGGCGAACAACATTACGACATCGTTTCGGCTTTCATCAAATCGATTCGCGGCAGCGATCCCAACGGCGCCGTATATTGGCTTGCCCGAATGATTGAAGGTGGCGAGGACGTTAAATTCATCGCCAGACGAATGCTCATTTTATCCAGCGAAGACATTGGGAATGCCAATCCAACGGCTTTTATAATGGCCAACAATACTTTTCAGGCCGTCACCACAATTGGTTATCCCGAAAGTAGAATCATTTTGAGTCAATGTGCCATTTATTTGGCCACTTCCCCTAAAAGCAATGCTTCTTATTTAGCCATTGGAACCGCACAACAATTGGTCAAACAAACTGGAGATTTACCTGTTCCCATCCATTTGCGCAACGCTCCAACCAAGTTGATGAAAAAATTGGGCTATGGCGAAGATTACAAGTATTCGCACGATTATGCCAACAACTTTGCCGAACAGGAATTTCTGCCGGATGCCGTCAAAGAAACTGTCCTTTACAATCCAGGCAACAATTCGAG
>JAGNPF010000052.1 GCA_017989775.1 Flavobacterium sp. | reverse complement strand
TTTGGTCCAGATAAAGAAACAAGTTGTTTTTGATTAACATTGGTTATACTTTTTGTGGATAGAAAGTAATCGTAAATCAAAATTTATGCTGTTTAAACAAAAAAAAACAGCGATAAACTTTTGTTTACCACTGTTTTTAAATTTTGCTCTAGTCCAAAGTGCTTTCCTGGCCTAGTCCCAAAAAAATATTAATGTCTTAAATCGGCAACCGAAAATTTAGGGTTTTTGTCGTCCTTAATGTACATAACGTCTGTGTAAAAGGTTACTTTGCCTGTTTCGATGTCATGCATGGCGCCTACAACCCCAATTGTTCCGTTTTCTACCATTTGTTCCAAAATGAAACTGCGCTCGATAATGCTTTTTACGGTTCTTTTTACGTTTATCGTGGATACATTTTCAACAAAACCGGGATTTTTTGATGTTCTGTCGCTTTTAGTAGTTTTTTCTTGATAGACGGCAGGTTGTATTTTTGACAACAATTCGGTTAGATTGCCCATTTCCACATGGTCGCAAGCCCCTTTAACGGCACCACATTTGGTGTGTCCCAAAACGACGATGAGTTTGGACCCTGCTAATTTGCAGGCAAATTCCATGCTTCCCAAAATATCCGTGTTAACGACGTTTCCGGCAATTCTTACCGAAAAAATATCGCCCAAGCCTTGGTCAAAAATCAGTTCGGCAGATGTCCTGCTGTCGATGCAGCTCAGGATGGTGGCGAATGGCCATTGACCTTCTATGGTCTCATTGGCCTGTTGCAACAAATTGCGGTTGGCTTTCAAATTTTTGATAAAACGGTCATTTCCGTCTTGTAGTATTTCTAGTGCTTTTCTTGGAGTTATTTGTGCTTGAGTTTCTTTGGTCTGTGTTTTCATTGTATATGGTCTAAGTTAATGTTTTATGTGTGGGAAACAAATACGTGTTTTTCTTCTTCTCCCGTGTTTTCCAGTTCGTATTCTTTTTTGAAACCAACGAGTTTCACTTTTATGTTTTCTTCTTTGGCCTTGATTTCTTTGAATTCATTGATTAAATCCAAAACATCATGGGCTATATATACCGTGTTTTCTGCATTGATGATGACTTTTGAATTTCCTGGAATTTTGCCTAAAGTCAATTTAATAGCGGCTTTGTTCAAGAAAGAAACTTCTTGTGCCAAATCAATATGGATTACATCTCCGTCATGATATTCTTCTTTTCTAAAGTCGTAAGCTCTTTTTATGTTTCCTCTCAAGATGGCAAAAACACTGATAATCATCCCCAAAGCAACTCCTTTCAATAAATCCAAAAAGACTACTGCCGCAAATGTGGCAATGAAAGGGACGAATTGGTATTTTCCATTGTTCCAAAAGTGCTTGAAAGTGGCGGGTTTGGCTAATTTGTACCCTACCAATAGCAGGATGGCAGCCAGTGTGGCCAATGGTATTTTATTCAAAATTACCGGAATGGTCAACACGCTTATGAGTAAAAGAACACCGTGAATTATGGTTGACATTTTAGATTTAGCACCTGCATTGTTGTTGGCCGAAGAACGTACCACCACCGATGTCATGGGTAAACCTCCTAAAAGGGAACTCACAATATTTCCAATTCCTTGGGCTTTCAATTCCACATTGGTGTCGGTGTAACGTTTGTGCGCATCCATTCTGTCCGATGCCTCAATGCACAACAATGTTTCTATCGAAGCCACGATGGCAATGGTTAGTCCAACAATCCAAACTTTTGGATTGGTAATCCCCGAAAAGTCGGGTGTGACAATGATTTGTTTGAATTCTTCCATAGATGAAGGAACCGGCAAAGAAACCAAATGTTCTTTGGCGATGGCCAATGAGCTTCCCGACGAGATGAAAAGTTCGTTCAATATCACTCCCAGGATTACCGCTATAAGTGCCCCCGGAATTAATTTTAATTTTTTGAAAAAAGGCACTTTGTCCCAAGCTATCAGGATGGTCAAGGAAATGGCGGCTATCACCATAGATCCCAATTGTATGTGGTTCAGGATGTTGAACAAGGAAGAAAATGAGTTTACTCCATCTGTTTGAGAAAATGCTTGGTTGCCTTCAAAATCACTATCGTAACCAAAAGCGTGAGGAAGCTGTTTCAGGATGATGATGACCCCGATTCCGGCCAACATTCCTTCTATTACATTGGTTGGGAAATAATTTGAAATACTCCCGGCTTTGATGAATCCCAGTGCCAATTGTATTAGACCTGCAATGAAAACAGCCGTCAAAAACACGTCAAAGGCTCCCAAATCGGTAATTGCCGTTAGCACTATTGCCGTTAAACCTGCTGCTGGCCCAGAAACGCTGATGTGGGATTTACTTAAATAACCTACTACTATTCCGCCAATGATGCCGGAAATAATACCTGAAAATAACGGTGCGCCCGAGGCCATTGCTATACCTAAACACAACGGGAGCGCCACCAAGAAAACCACTAAACCTGATGCAAAATCAGATTTTAGGTTGGCAAAAAGATTAATTTTTTTTGTCATAATACCTTACTAAAAATGAATACAAAGATTGTTGCCACATGTGAAAATGTGGTCCGTTTGATTTTAAAAAATCAAAATCGACGATGTATCAGGCTTGTTCGGGTGGGGGTATGAAAATTTTGGAAGAAATTTTATCGTGCTTGGACAAATTCTCGTAATGAATTAAATTGGAATTCAGCTGCGATAAATCTACTGGAGGGTTTGGATGATCAAAGTTGAAAACGGCCTTGATCTCCTTGTGTGACTTTTCTTCTTCGGATAAACTGTAAAATACGGATATGTCGGCACTTTTCTCGATTACGCTAACGACAGTTGGCGTAACAAGAAAAGTTATAAAAATAAACATTAATATTTGTGCCACTATCTTCATGGTTGCAAAAATAGAATTTAACAAATGAAATCAAAGTATCCTTGGATAAATTTTAAAAAAAAATTAACATCTCTTGTTTTTTGTAAGAATTAAAAGGAAAGAATGTTGATTTTGTTTTGTGTTAAAGACTAAATTCTGATATGTTTTTTTTTAAAAGCTGTTCAAGTTGAGCTTAAGAAGTTTGGAGTGGTTTAACTCCAATATTGAGCCTTTTAAGGTTTTAAATTCAATGTTTTTCATGATTTTCCTGTTGTTTTGTGTTTTTTTGTGTTTTTAATAAAAGATTATGTTTAGTGTGTTTTTTTAGGGGTTGGTATTTGTTTTTTGACTTTAAAACACAAAATAAAGGTTGTTTTTGTGGTTTTTTTTAATTTTAAGCTTAAAAAACAGGGGTGTAGGTAGAAAATTAAATATTAATTTTATAAAAATTGTTGTTATAAATATTGAATATCCATTATTTGGTAATCATTTGTGGCATATTGATAATTCTTCACTGAAAGAGGCAAAAAAGTAATTTTTTTGCATTCAAGTAAAATATAAGTTAATAGATTTGCCTCAGGAAAAAGGTTCTTTTCTAAACAAATTGTTCCTACAAAATGATGTTTTCTTTTTGGGGTGAAAACACGTTTTAGGGGTCGTAATTTGAAACAAAACAAAACCAAATTAATAATTAAACTAAATTAAACATGAAAAAAGCAGCACTTATTTTAGGATTAATGCTTACGGGCAGTATGGCATTTGCACAAGACGAACCAAAATCTACTCCATTGGAGATTTCGGGATCAGGGGACTTGTATTACAAGTATGATTTTGCTAAAGTTCCAAATATAGGAACAAGTTTCGCAACAGATCAAAACTCAGTTTCTTTGGGGATGCTTGATATCGCTTTGAAAAAATCAGCAGGGAAAGTATCTTTCGTTGGTGAGTTATCTTTTGGGCCAAGAGGACAATACCAATCTATTCTAAATGGAGACGATACAGGTTCGGATGGCAATTCATTCCATATTCAAAATTTGTATGCTACTTATGCCTTTACAGATAAATTTAGCATGACTGCGGGTTATATGGGAACTTTTATTGGTTATGAAGTAATTTCGCCTGTAGCTAATTTTCACTATTCTACTTCTTATTTATTTACTAATGGGCCATTCCAAAATGCAGGTGTTAAAGCAAACTATGCAATATCAGACAAGTTTGGTGCAATGGTAGGGATCTTTAATGATAATTGGAATGTGTATCAAGCAGATCCTGCAAAAGGATTGAATGCTGTTGGAGCTCAGTTGTCTTATGCTAGCGGTCCGGTGAGTGCTTATCTTAACTTTATGGATGGCTCGGTTAGTGGAACCATAATTGATTTGACGGCTTCATTCCAACTTTCCGAAAAATTTAAATTAGGATTAAATATTGCTGATTGGTCACAAGAAGAAGAGGTAGGTTATACAGGATTTGCCCTATACCCATCAGTAGCCATAACTGACGCTTTTGCTTTAGGATTACGTGCTGAATATTTCCAAGCTAAAGAAGGTGCTGATTTATACGGTATCGATGCAGATCAATCGGTAACTGCTTTCACTTTGTCTGCTAATTATAAAGTAGGTGGATTGACAATCATTCCTGAGTTTAGATTGGATAATAATTCGGATGATTATTTTATTGATTCTGATTCTAACCCAACAAAATCTGCATCTCAAGCTACTATAGCTTTGGTTTACGGATTCTAATAATAAATTCTTGATTTGAGTTTATACACTCATTGACGTTAGAAATGTTTTTTTTTTACTGCCAAGATGCTACTCATTAGTGTCTTGGCAGTTTTTTATGTCTAGTTTTTTAGGCTTTCGTTTGTGGTATTAATGGATTCCCGTGTTTGGACAAAATATTTAAAAAGGCTTGGTAAATAGTGTGTTAAACACTGTTGTCATTGGTTTTAAAGAAAGCTTGATGGAATTTATTTCATCAGACTTTTTTAATATGGGTAAATTATGATAACCGGAGACTTGTTTGGTAGCGTATTGTTTTTCTTGGTAGCTTGAAAGTAGCAAGCAAGCCTTGGTTTTAATAAACGGAAATGGATGATGTTGTCTGTTTTTGACCACATTACTAACAAAAAAAACGGTCTCTTGAAGATTCAAAAGACCGTTTTTTAATAATCCTAAACCTGATTATTGCTGTTTCTTGTAAATGTTGTAAATAGTGTTTCTTGTTTTTTCGTCCAATACGGCATTTACTTCCGATTGGATGTAATGGAGTTTGAATGCGGTAATGGCGGCAGGAAGATTTTTGGTGTTGTAACCAATAATTCGCAATCCCTGTTCTACGTTGAAATCGGCGGGAGCAGGTTCCAAAACATCGTCTGGCCATATTCCAAAACCGTTAATGGCCAAAAGTTTCCATGGAAACAAGGCGCTTGGGTCTTTTTTTCGGGTTGGCGCAATGTCTGCATGGCCAATTATGTTTTGGGTCGGAATATTGTAGTCTTTCTTTAGTTTGGTCAACAAAGCCAAAAGACTTATTATTTGTTTGTCTGAAAATGGTTTGATTCCGTTGTTGTCCAATTCGATTCCGATGGACGCCGAATTGATGTCGCTGTTTTTTCCCCAAGTGGCATTTCCTCCGTGCCATGCCCTAAGATAGTCATTTACCATTTGAACCACCCTGCCGTCCTCCGAGATTACGTAATGGGCACTTACCTGGGTTTTTGAGACCGTAAAGGTTTTCAATGTTTGGGTCAATGAATCTTGAGCAGTGTGATGCAGAATGATGAAATTGGGTTTTCTTAGGTTGAAATTAACGGTACTAATCCACTCGGTACTGATTCCGTTTGGCAAAAGAACGGGCGATTTTATGGATAAAGTGTCTTTGTAAAGTGCCAAAGGGTCAACAACTGCGGGTTCGTTGGGCAAAACGGTGTTGCTGCTGGTTTCCAATTTAGCAGGCTCCATGTTTGAGATGGTTTCTTTGTAATTGTGTAACTGCGCTTTGTATGACTTTTCACTTTTTTTATACGGATTTGTTGAGCAGGATGTAATGATGATTGCTGAAATCAGGTAAAAAAAGATTTGGTATGTTGAATGTTTCACTCTGCTTGCGGTATTTGATGTTCAAAAAATAAATTATTCTTGATTTTCTTTCTCTTTCTCTTTCTCTTTTGGTTTGTCCTTTGTCTTTGATTTGGATTTTTCTTTTGTTTTTTTCTGGTTTTTTCTTTCTTCTTTAAAAACCAAGTATTTTTCTTTTTGTTCCTTGTTCAAAAATTGGTTTATTTTTCGATCCGTGTTTTCTGAAAGGGCTTGAAAATCTTTGATTTGTTCGTCTTGTGTCGAGTCTTGTTTGAGGATTCTGCCTTGGGCGTCGAGACTTTCAATAAGGACGTTTTTGATTGCAATTGCCTGAAGCTCGTCAAGATTCAAGGCCTGTTTCATTTCTTCAACAATTTTGCCAGCCGTTACATCTGCCGGAATTTCTTTTGGCTTGTCCGGTTGGCCCTGTTGGTTCATAACACTGCCCATTTGGTTCATGCCGCCGCCATAGCCATTGCCGTAGCCATTTCTATAACCTCCATATCCGTTTCCACCATATTGGGCAAAAACACTGGTGATGGATGAAATTACAAATGCAAATGCTAGAAATGTCTGTTTTGTTCTCATGATTTGTATTTAAAAAAGATAAGTTTAAATAGGTTCTGCGTATAAATCAAATTCTGTTGCGTCCGTAACTTTTACCATTACAAATTCGCCAGTTTTCACATAATGTTTGGAAGCGTCAATAAGCACTTCATTGTCAACGTCAGGACTGTCAAACTCGGTTCTTCCTACAAAATGCTCTCCTTCTTTTCTGTCGATGATGCAACGGAAGGTTTTTCCAATTTTCTCTTGGTTCAAATCCCAGGAAATTTGCGATTGCAATTCCATTATTTCATTGGCACGACTTTGTTTTACGTCATCCGGAACATCGTCAACCAAATCGTAGGCACTGGTGTTTTCTTCATGCGAATAGGTGAAACAACCCAAACGTTCGAATTTCATTTCCTGTACCCAATCCCTCATAGTTTCGAAATCTTCTTGTGTTTCGCCGGGATAACCGACTATTAAAGTGGTTCTGATGGTCATTCCAGGAACGGCTTCGCGAAATTCTTTCAGTAATTTGGTTGTTTTTGCTTTTGTGGTACCACGTTTCATCGATTTCAAAATCGAATCCGAAATGTGTTGCAACGGAATGTCGATATAATTGCAAATTTTTGGTTCACGTTTCATGATTTCCAAAACATCCATCGGAAAACCGGTAGGGAAGGCGTAGTGCAAGCGAATCCATTCGATTCCTTCCACTTTTACCAAAGCTTCCAGTAATTCGCCAAGATTGCGTTTTTTGTATATATCCAAACCATAATATGTCAAATCTTGCGCAATCAAAATCAATTCTTTTACGCCATTTTTTGCCAAACCTTCGGCTTCTTTGACCAATTTTTCGATGGTTTGCGAAACGTGTTTGCCGCGCATGATTGGAATGGCGCAAAAGCTGCAGGGTCTGTCGCAACCTTCGGCAATTTTTAGGTAGGCATAATTTTTTGGAGTCGTAGTCAAACGTTCTCCCAATAATTCGTGTTTATAATCGGCTCCCAAAGCTTTCAGCAAGGCGGGTAATTCGGTGGTGCCAAAAAACTGGTCTACGTTGGGGATTTCTTTTTCCAAATCGGGTCTGTAGCGTTCAGACAAACAGCCGGTCACAAAAACCTTGTCAACTAATCCTTTTTCTTTTTTGTCGGCATATTCCAGAATCATGTTTACCGATTCGGCTTTGGCATTGTCAATGAATCCGCAGGTGTTGATGACCACTATGTTTCCTTCTTGTTCATGGGCAACATCCTTTCCGCTGGCTTTGAGTTGGCCCATCAAGACTTCGCTGTCATACACATTTTTTGAACACCCAAGAGTGATCACGTTTATTTTGTTCTTTTTTAAAGACTTGGTTCTCATAGTTTTATAATTCAGATATTTTGGGAATTTTGCAAAATTACAATTTTTATTTTTAGAAGTACAAACCTTTATTTTTTTTGTTATATCATTTTCTT
>JAGNPF010000053.1 GCA_017989775.1 Flavobacterium sp. | reverse complement strand
CCCTGCAATAAACGAAGAACCCCAAAACTGGATTCCGGCAGTTCCTTCAATATATTGTTCCAATCCAATTCTATTGGCAGCGGCAACATAAACGCCATTTGCCACGGCGTGACCTTTCATCACGTTCATCCAAGCACCGTGTTGGTTTTCGCCATATTGTTCTTTTTCCAATGGATGCCAACCGATTGCTGTTGGGTAAAACAACACCTCGGCACCTTTTAAAGCAGTTATACGAGCCGCTTCAGGATACCATTGATCCCAACAAATAAGTGTTCCGATTTTCCCTTTTTCGGTAGGGAAGGCCTTGAAGCCTAAATCGCCCGGAGTGAAATAGAATTTTTCGTAGAAATGAGGATCGTCCGGAATGTGCATTTTGCGATACAATCCCGCTTCCGAACCATCGGTGTCGATAATGTAGGCGCTGTTGTGGTAAATGCCCGCCATTCTTTTTTCGAAGAAAGGAACGATAATCACGACGCCCAATTCTTTAGCCAAAGCGCTGAAAGCAATAAACGAAGTGCTGTACAAAGGTTCTGCCAAAGCAAAATTATCCACGTCTTCACTTTGACAAAAATAGTGGCTGCTGTATAATTCGGGCAATGAAATCACTTCCGCACCTTGACTGGCAGCGTCTCTAACCCAAGACAAACATTTTTTTAAATTGTTTTCGGCAACGTCATTCAGATTCAATTGGATAACCGCTATTTTGTATTTTTTCTTTGGCATAAGGCAAAAATTTTAGAGTGCAAAAATAGTGTTTTTCTAAAGAACAGAAAAAATGCAGATTGGATTTTTTAAGGATTCCTTTGATAAGGACAGTTTGTAGAATTGGATTGGTGCTTGGTATTAAAAACAAACCTCCCTTAAATCGCTTTAAAAGAGGTGTGTTTTAGGTGTGAAATTTGATTTTATGGTTTCAAAACATTCGTTGTTGGTGCCCATTTTTTTTGCCATTCGGGATATTTTTTCAAGACTTTTTCAGGGCTGTAAGTGTACCAGGCATATCCCACTCGGCGTTCGCGGCTCACCTCGGCCATGGAGTACAATAACTTGCTGTCGCGGTCGCAAAACAGGGGTTTTCCGGTTCCCAATTCATAATAACGAGTCCAAATAGGTGGTGCCGTTGGGTCTGTCACCACTCGGTTGTCTTTGGTCATCGTCATGTATTTTGATTCCTCTTTTGGTGCATCAAATGTTTCCACTCGAGTGTTGTATATTTTGGAGTCCGAAAACCATTTTACGGCAGCTTGCACGGATTGGATTATTTTTTCATTCGGGTTTTCGATATTCATCAAGAACAGGACTACTCCGGCACTTTCTCCATTGCAGATGCTGGGCGGTTCGAAAGCTCTTGCCCAAGCCGGCAATAAAGTCACTTCGTCGTGTTGCTGGCACCAAGCGGTGAGTTTTCCTTGGTCCATAATTTGCATTTTCAGAATGCAATCGATCCCTTTTTGATAGGCTTCGGAAACTTTGGTTTTGGTTTTGGAATCCACGAAGGCAAAATTGGAATCGCCGGAAATGATTTTTCCCAAGAGTTCCATAATCCCGATATAACCTCCGTCGTTGAAGGTGATGTGGCGGCTGTAGCCTTTTTCCAAAGGAAAATATTGTGGCCACCCTCCATTGGGATATTGTGCATCAAGAATAAAATCGATTCCTTTCAGGCAGGCTTCTTTGTATTTTTCGGTTTGGGTTAGCGTATAGACTTGTGCCAAATAATAAACGTGCGTGTAAGTGGTGGCATTGTCGAAAGTGGTATGCAGGATGGATTTTGTTTTGACCACCTCGTTTATTTGCTCGGGAGTCAAAACGGCTCGCATATCATAGTTTTTGGGCCATCCGCCATTATCCCGTTGAAAATAGATGATGTTGTCCGCAATTTTGGTGTATTCGGATTCCGGATATTGCGGTTGGTTGGGAACCGGGTTGACAATGTTGGTTGCGTCCTTGATGTGATACCAATGATTGACGCCATCGGCAAAAGGTTTGGTACTGATTGTTGTTTTGTCGTTCCTGTTGGGTTGCGCAATTGCAAAAACGAATGAAAAACAGCTTAGGATAAAGACCAATAATTGGGTAGTTCTTTTGATTTTTTGGGGCATTATTTTCATTGTTTCAATCAGTTTTAAGCCGTTGATTGTTGATGACAGCCAACGGGTTTGGGTATTAATTTGTGTTTTTACAATTTTACGGCTCCTTTTGGAACGGTGTCACCAATGATGGTTTTTTTGGAAAAATCGAAATTGGATGATGACGTTAATTCAATTTTTTCAGAAGCAGCTCCGTTGATGCTAACTGCTTTTGGGGAAGTAGAATTGAATTCAACATTTTTTAAGGATACATTTTTCCCATTATGAATGTCAAAAACTTTGTCTTCTTTTATGTTTAATTTGATATTGCTAAGTTTGATTTTGTTGGCATCAATGATTGAAAATCCTTTTTCTGCTTTGGCAGTCAAATTAGAAATTTCTATGTTTTCAAGATTCATCTCTGGCAAACCTTGTAAAAATACGGCTTGATAAGCACCTGCAATAGTTATGTTTTTAATAGAAATGTTTTTGAATTGTGGTGTTTTTTCATCAACGGGAACAATTTTGGAACTTACTTTATTTCCACCTTCAGCCAAAGTTTCGGCAATGGATTTTCCACCGTAATAAAGGTCGAATGAAATGGCTTGCGATGGAATATCGGTCATGAAAATATCCGAGATAAAAATATTTTCTACAACTCCGCCACGTCCACGATTACTTTTGAAACGCAAGCCAACGTCGGTTCCCATAAAAGAACAGTTTGATACGTGCATGTTTTTTACGCCACTGGACATTTCACTTCCCACAGTTACACCTCCGTGTCCGTGATACACGATATTGTTTCTGATGATGATGTTTTCGCAAGGAACCCCACGATCGCGACCGTCTTTGTCTTTTCCGGACTTGATGCAAATGGCGTCGTCTCCCACGTCAAAAGTAGAATTTTCAACCAGTACATTTTTGCAGGATTCCACGTCAAGACCGTCCCCGTTTTGGGAGAACCAAGGATTTCTAACGGATACATTGCGAATAATCAAGTCTTCAATCATCAAAGGATGAATGTTCCAGGCAGGAGAATTTTGAAAAACGGGTCCGTCAAACAAGACTCTTTTACTGTTTTGGATGCTTACCAATACGGGACGAAGAAAATCGTGAATGGCTTCGAAATCTTCCTTGGTTTTCAAATCCAGACGCACATTTTGGTCGGCACCTTCAGAAGCCTTCATGAATGTTTCCGATGGATACCAACTGGTTTTTGCAGCATTGACCACTCCTCCGGAAGCCACAAACTTTTTCCATTGGTTTTCGGTTACTTTTGATTTTTTTACTTGTCTCCACACTTCGCCTGAGCCGTCCCAAACTCCTTTTCCGGTGAAGGCCACGTTCTCCAGATTTTTTCCGTAAATAGGAGAGATACAACGCCAAGTGTTCAAACCTTCAAAACTGGTTTGGATGATTGGATACAAACTTTTATCGGTCGAAAATTTGATTAAAGCACCTGTTTGGGCGTGCAATTCGAGGTTGCTTTTCAAAATGATTGGACCTGTGAGCCAAATTCCGGGAGGGATAATCACTTTTCCGCCGCCTTTTTTGGACACGGCATCTATGGCATCGGCAAAAGCCTTGGTGTTTAAAACATAGCCACCATTTACGGCACCAAAATCCTTGATGTTTACGGTGTTGTTTGGAATTACGGGCTCTTTGACAATGGCCATTTTGAATTCAATGCCTTCGTAGGTTTCATTGGATTTTGAATTTTGGGCGACACTGTTATTCGACCAGCTCGTCATTACAACTGTCAGGGCGATGCACAATAGGTTGATTGGGTTTGTTTTCATTCTTGTTTTAATTTGATTTAATTTTTCTTTAATTTATTTTTCGACTCTTTTATATGTAAAACGGGCTTAAATTTCTAATTGTTTTAAAGTTGTTCATTTTTTTTGCATTTGAACACTAAATTTTTTGCAACTAAAACTTCATAAAATCTTTGGGCTCTATTTGTTTTGGTGTTATCCGTATTTTGTAAATGGCTCCTTTGAACCAGCACAGTTTATTCATCCGGACTCCAATGGAGGTTTGTCCGCTTTCAATGGGCAGAAAAGGAAATTCGAGAAACAATTCCTGTTTTCCGTTGACAAAAGTGGTTCGGCTTTTGGGCGTTACCACGAAAGCTACATGATACCATTGTTCCAAAGGATGAATGAGTTTTTCGTCGATAAGGGCTTTTTTGTTGGTTCCCGAAGCGGTATAACCATCAAAATACCAGTTGTTTTCTACGGCTCTAATTTCGAGCAACATCCTGTCTTTGGTGCTTTCGCCGATGTGCAAGATTCGTTGTTCGAATACGCCTTTTAACTCGGGTTTGAAAATCATTTCCACCGTGAATTCCTGAACAGATTTCAAGGGGAGTTCGTTTAAAAATAGCGCATCGTCAATTCCGTTGAAAGAGACGGCTTCGCCATAAGGAGAATTGACTATTTTGGGATTTCCACTAACCTCGACATTGCTGGATTTGGATTGAAGTAAATGTGCCAATAACCATTCTGTTGTTGCATTGATCTCTTTTTTGATTTCAGGGTTTTGCCCTTTTGAACCAAGTGAAAAACACATGAAAAGAAGCGCAATCAATCGTGAAGTTGTAGTCATTTGGTTTTCCTGTTTTTTAATCGGCAATAATTACTTTTCGCTTGCATTATAGGTTTTGAATCCAAAAAACAACAATGCAATCGATTACCCAAAAGTATTTAAAAAATGAGTATTTACCAATTAATTATGGGAAAAAATACGGAGTACGTGATTTTGGACTGTTAAATAGCAATATTCGTAGTACTATGCCGAATAAATTTGTGTTTAAGAAGATTTTGTTTGTTGGAGATTCAATTTTTTCCAACTATTTTTTTGAAAATCTTCACGATTGTCAGAACCAAGAAGCCAATGAGGAGTCCGAAACCAAATTCTTTTAGCACCGAAGGCCACTGCGGAAGCAAATGATGCAGGAAATCAATATTGTGTGCAAAGATGCCGCCGGCCACAAGAATCAAGGCGATGGTGCCAATTACGGACAAACTTTTGATGACTTTAGGCAAGGCTTGAACCAATATATTGCCAATTGTTTTTGACAAACTTCGTTCTTTTGTGCTCAATGCGATAAGTTTGTAGCCCAATTCGTCCATTCGAACAATCAATGCCACAATGCCATACACGCCCACGGTGGCCAATATGGCAATTATCGAAACTACGACAATTTGTTTGCTGAGGGATTCCTCGATTACGGTGCCCAGCGCAATGATTACAATCTCGACTGATAGAATGAAATCGGTTACGATGGCCGATTTTATTTTGTCTTTTTCTAGAGCCAAAATTTCGGCTTCGCTAAAGTCTTGTTCGATAATTTCGGTTGCATGATGTTTGTGAGGAAAGAAGTATTCGTGTATTTTTTCGGCACCTTCATAGGCTAAAAATAGACCTCCAGCTACTAAAATGATTATAATTGCCAAAGGCAAAAAAGCACTCAGCAGGAAGGCTATGGGAAGAATAATCAATTTATTGATGAAAGAACCTTTGGCAATGGCTAACAAAACGGGAATTTCCCTGGAAGAAATAAATCCGGATGCTTTCTCGGCATTGACGGCCAAATCGTCGCCCAAAATACCGGCCGTTTTTTTGGCTGCAATTTTACTCATTACCGCCACATCATCCATAATTGCTGCGATATCATCTAATAGTGCGAAAAAACCTGATGCCATATAATTGTCTATTACCGTTAAATTGTTTTTTGTTGATTTTTGTTTGTAAACCTAGTCATTTTCGTCTTCCTCTCCAAAATTTAAAAAATCATCCGGATCAAAAGGGATGTCGTCATCCGGGTCTTTGTCGTGGGCATTTACTCCGGGTGGGTTGAATAATCCCCAATCGTCCTTGATGTAATTCCACACGTCGAAACCAGCTACCCAATCAATGAACAAGAGCCTGAATTCGTCGATTTCTTTTCTCAATAAAAGAATGTAGTCTTGGTCCACGATTTCTTTTTCAAAGCGCAAACTCCCGGCATAAACACTTAGTTCACGGGCTGCTTTTCGGATAATGGTGGCATTTTCCATTTTTAAATCATACAAGTCGACTGCTTGTGCTCCTGCAATTTTGGCGGGTATAATCATTGCATTTTCCATCATGAACCGCACCGTTGTTTCTTGCAGAAATTCATTGTCGGCAGGAACAGTTTCGATTAGTCCTTGGGTGATTTTATAAATTTGTTCCGCTTTTTGATACAAGGGAAATTGATGTAATTCGTCTCGTTTTGACATCTTTTTTTAGTTTAAGTTCTATTGAAAAGTATATCTTGAATTATTGTAAAATGGGTATCAAATCCAAAGGATGGTTCAAAATGTGCTGGGCTCCGTTTTCCATTAATTCTTTTTCGGGTCTGTATCCCCAGGACACTCCCACTGCGTGCATATTGGCATTCGTTGCCGTTTGCATATCAATGCCGGAATCGCCCACGAAAATCATTTCTTCGGGTTGTAATCCCCAACTTTTGCTGATTTCCAAGGCTTCAAATGGATTCGGTTTTTTGAGTGATTCTGTGCTTAAACCCACGATGGGGTCAAAAACATCTGGAAATAAAGCTTTCGTGATTTCTTTGGTCAATGCATCGGCTTTGTTCGAAAAAACACCAAGTTTTAGCTTCCTAGATTTCAATTCATTTAATAATTCGACAATGCCTTGATAGGCTTTGGTTTGATTGGTGCAATTATCACGATACACGTCTATCATCGAATTTAAGCTTTTTTCAATTTGGTTTTCATCGTTATTGGTTTCAGGCAAAGCCTTGCTTACCAAATTTCGGAGTCCACTTCCAATGAAATACTGGTAATCGTCATAACTATGGGTTGGGTAATCGAGGCTTTGTAGTACCTTATTCATCGCATCGGCAATGTCTTCCAGCGAATTGACCAATGTTCCATCTAAATCAAAAATAATTCCTTTGAACTTCATTTTACATACTTTAAATCAATCGAAAGAAGGTGTTTTTCGATTCTAGGTTGGGATATTGCCAAAGGTATGTATATTGTTTTTTTTATGTTGGAAAACGCAAAAGATTTAATCCGTTTTTTTTAAATAGTTTCGATTACCTCCTCCAGCAATCTTCTGGATTTTGGAGTTACTTCAAGTCGGTTGGAGTCTTCATCTGCACCATAACCCACAGCCATGGCGAATAGTGGTTGGTAAGTTGTCATATTAAGAATGGCCTTGAATTTGTCGGTTTCAATGCCTTCCATAGCGGTCGAATCCAGCCCCATTGCTGCACTGGCTGTTAGTCCAACTCCTAAGGCAATATAGACTTGTTTGGCCAACCATATTTTCAAATCGGCTTCTGATTTATAGGTTTTCATTTTATGGTACATTTCTTTTCTGAATTCTGGAAATTCGTTGACTACTTCATTCTCGAAAGCATCCAAATCATCGGCAACGCTAAACACAACCAGCAATTGTGCTTGATTGATTTTTTCCGTATTGTGCATCGAAACGGAAGCCAATTTCGCCTTGATTTCCGGATTTTGAACAAAGGTAAATTTCCAAGGTTGGATGTTGATGGAAGAAGGAGTGAGGCGTAAAATTTCTTTCAATTCCTCGATTTTTTCTTGTGGTATGGCTTTGTGAGCGTTGTATTTCTTGGCAGTATATCTTTTTTGGATTAAAGCTAAAATGTTCATAGGTGCGTTTTTTGATTTTTTTTATTGACAAATATAAATACAAAGTTAAACTAATAAAAATCTTTAGATTTGTCTATTAAATTATTTCGTAATTTTAAATTCACACTATTTATTGGCATTATTTTAGGGTACCACAACCTAGCTTTGATAGGGCTTTGAGTAAGCTTTGAGTGGGGGAAAGG
>JAGNPF010000391.1 GCA_017989775.1 Flavobacterium sp. | reverse complement strand
CTGTTACCGAAAGTAATTCGTAGTATTTTTGAATGATGGTGGCTTTGGAAACTGCAGTGTTCAGTTTGGTGGCAAGGTATTCCACATCGGCTTCTACCAAGTCGTTTGTGTCTAACAAGCCGTTGTCAAATTTGTCTTTTACAATTCTGTAGTTTTCAGAGGCTTGTTGTACCGCTTCATCATAAACCACGCTTTGATTGATGGCTAAATCATAATCTTCAAGCGCTTTTTGGACTTCATTTTTGATGCGGTCGGTCAAGATGGCTTCCGAATTTTTTACTTCCAATGCTTTGCTTTCGGCTACTTTTACGTGGGCTTTGTTTTTCAGGATTCCTCCGATGTCATAGGAAAGACCCACTCCAAAATTCATCGCATATTTAACGGTGACAATGTCTTTTAAATCTAATGCCGTATAACCTCCAATCAGTGAAATCGATGGGTAATACCCTGATTTTGCTATTTTGATGTTCGCCTCGCTGGCTTTTTGTTGAAAATGAATGGCTTCCAGATCTTTTCTGTTTTCCAGGGCCACTGCATCCGATTTTGGAGCATTGTCGGTTTTTAGATTGAAAAAATCGGTTTCATCAACTTCCAATTTGGTGTTCGTGTCTATTTTCAGCAAAGTGGCGAGATAGAAATTGATGTTGTTGAGGTTGTTTTGGGCTTCATCAATGGAAATTTGGGTTCTTGAAACCAATAATTGGGCTTTCAACAAATCATTTCTTGGGATAATTCCGTTTTTCTCCAGTTCCGTGAAATCGGTGACACGTTGTTTGGCACTTTTTTGGTTTTCGGTCAAAATGGCCAATGTTTTTTGTGCCTTGTACAAAGCCGTGTAATAATTTACCACGCGCATCGTGATGTCTTCCTTGGTTTTGGCGGCATTGGCATTTTCGGCTTGATACAAATTATCCGATAATTTGATGTTGTTCTGGATTTTGAATCCAGCAAATATTGGCAAACCAATGTTGGCTTGTGCAAGCATCACTTGGTCTGGCTCGGGCATCGCAGTCGTGCTGGAACCCATATTGGCCATTTCGACCGAAGCGTGTGTCAAACGTTGGTATTGCCCCGACAATTTAAAATCCGGATATTGATTGTTTTTTGCGGTTTGCAATTCGTATTTGGAGGTATTCACTTTGGCATTGGCCAAATTCACTTCGTTGCTTTTCGTCCAAGCCAGTTGAACTGCTTCTTGCAGGGTTAAACTCATTTTTTCTTGTGCAGTTACCGTTGTTATTCCCATCAAGGAAATACCAAAAAGTAATAAATGTCTAATTTGCATATATCAAAAGTGCTTTTATGGTTTGTTGAATGTGTTTTGTTAAATCGTTTTTTACGTAATTGTCGAATTCTTCGTCTGTTTTCAAGTTCAATATTTCCTCAAAGAAGGGTTTGTTCATCTGAAAATGGAAGTAAGTGCCCAAGATGGTTGGCGTGAGCAAAGGGATGATGATGTCTTTCCTGAAAACGCCCTTGGCTTGACCTTCCTGGATGATGAGTTCCATTGATTTTAAATTGGCTTTCTTGATCTCGGAAAAGGATTGGATTTCCAATGCTTTTTTTTGGGAAGCCAATTCAAAATGCAGCACGCGATAAATGCCCCTGTTGCAATTAATTCGATTGATGTAAAGCGCAATCAGCTTGTTTATTTTTTCCATGGGTTCCAGGTTTTCGTCTATCAAATGGACCAGTTGTTCCTTTAATCCAGAGGTTTTGAGCAAAATCAAGGCTTCCAACAGTTTTTCTTTGCTTCCAAAATAATACGAAACCATGGCTACATTGATATTGGCCTCTTTTGAAATATCCCGGATGGAAGTGCCTTCAAAGCCTTTCTCGGCAAACAGCGTTTCGGCCACTTGCAGAATTTGAAGTTGTTTGTTGTTTAAATCGTTTTCCATTGTTTTTAGATTTTGAGGCTGCAAAATTAAACAGTTGTTTAAATTAAACAGTTGTTTAATTTTCCTTTAACTTTTTTTTAACATCTAAAGCAGGGAAAAACAATAATCAAGTCCAGATTATCTGTAAGTCCAAACTTATGATATCTTTGTCGCCATAAACCATATTATTTGAAAAGATGAAAAGAGAATCCAAGTTTTTTGTTGCAGTATTCGCCATTTTGGTTTTCTGCAATGCCAATGCACAAATCAATTTTGGAGAAAAAGCCCTGGGAGCTGTCCAAAAAGGAGTAACTGGTTTGACATTTAGCGATGCACAAGCCGCCCAATTATCCAAGGAAGCCGTGACCAAAATGGATGCGGAACACCTGATTGCCGGTCCAAGCGATCCCTACACTATTCGATTGAACAAGATTTTCGGAAAACACGCCAATGCTTTTGGATTGGCTTTAAACTATAAAGTGTATGTTCTCAAAGAAGTCAATGCCTTCGCCACCGCCGATGGAAGTGTGCGCGTTTACACGGGATTGATGGATGTTATGGACGACAACGAATTGTTGGTGGTTATCGGTCACGAAATTGGTCACGTGGTCAATCACGATTCGAGAGATGCCATCAAGGCGGCCTACCAAAAAGAAGCCTTGATTGAAGGTGCCGCTTCACAATCCGGAAA
>JAGNPF010000390.1 GCA_017989775.1 Flavobacterium sp. | reverse complement strand
TATTTCGGAACACCCTGATTGTTTTGAATGTTTATGATTTTCATAAATAAAAGTGTATTTTTTTGCAAGTTAACAAAAAACTGGTAGGTACTGGTGTGTTTTTAAAGACAATTGCTTTATTTTTGGAATCCTAATTTCAAAAAACATAATAAAGCCACTTTAAAACAGTAACAATGAACGATATTTTAATAACTAAAACGATTGCTTTCTTTGAAAAAAGTTTTGGGTCAAAACCCCAAAAAACAGTCTTGTCTCCAGGAAGAATCAACATTATCGGTGAGCACGTCGACTACAACGATGGTTATGTTTTGCCGGCCGCGATCGACAAAATTATTTGTTTTGCATTCGAAAAGAACAATACCAATACTTCCAAAATTATTGCCATTGATCTTGATGATGCATTCGAAATCGATTTAAATGCAGAAATTCAACTCACGGACAATGTTTGGACGAATTATCTTCGTGGTGTTCTCAACCAATTGAAGATAAAAGGATTTGCATTCGAAGGATTCAATTGTGTTTTTAGCAGCAATATTCCCGTAGGTTCCGGTTTGTCTTCGTCGGCAGCCTTGGAATGTGGATTTTTGTTTGGAATCAAGGAACTTTTCGACTTGAACATCAAACCGGTCGATATTGCCCTGATGGGACAAAGTGCCGAGCATTGGGTGGGTATCAATTGTGGTATTATGGACCAGTTTTCGAGCGTGATGGGAAAAGAAGATAAAGTAATCAAGATTGATTGCCGAACTTTGGAATACGAATACCACGATGCCAATTTCAGTGATTATTCCTTGATTTTGTTCGATTCAAACGTGAAACATTCCTTGATGACTTCGGCATACAACGAAAGAAGACAGCAATGTGAGGAAGGCATCGCTACAATCATGAAAAATTATCCCAAAATCAACAGTTTCAGGGATTGCACCGAAAACCAAGTGATGAGTTTGAAGGACAAGATGAGCAAGGAAGTGTACAAACGAAGCCTTTTTGCGGTCCAGGAAATCAAGCGAGTGATTTTGGCTTGCGAAGCTTTGGACAAAGGAGACATTGTCGCCTTGGGTAAATTGATGTTCGAAACCCATGAAGGTTTGTCGGTAGATTACGAAGTGAGTTGCGCCGAATTGGACATGATTGTCGATACGCTCAAAAAGGACGAAGCCGTGATTGGTTCCCGAATGATGGGCGGCGGTTTTGGCGGTTGTACCATCAACCTAATCAAAAAAGGAAATGAAGAACGCATCAAAAAATCACTTTCAGCCCTTTATTTTGATACTTTTGGAATAGAATTAAAAATTTACGATGTTAAAATCTCAAACGGAACATCACTTTATACCGCTTAAAAAATGAAAACTTTTGATATCAACGAAGATCCGCACAGACGTTACAATCCTTTAATCAACGAATGGGTTTTGGTTTCTCCCCATCGTGCCAAACGTCCTTGGCAAGGGCAAAACGAGACCGTGGCTTCCAATGCCTTGCCGGAATATGACCCAAGCTGTTATTTGTGCCCGGGAAATGTTCGTGCCAATGGAGAGAAAAATCCGCCTTATGAAAATGCTTTTGTTTTCGAAAATGACTTTGCTGCCCTGAAACAGGAAGAAATTTCTTTTGAGGAAGACATAAAAGAGACTTTTTTCAAGGCAAAACCGGAAAGGGGAATTTCCAGGGTAGTCTGCTTTTCGCCAAGACACGATTTGACTTTGCCGCAAATGGAAGTTTCGGGAATTGAAAACATCGTTCACACTTGGCAAAAAGAATACACGGATTTGGGCGCCGTGGATTACATCAATCACGTTCAGATTTTCGAAAACAAAGGAAGCGTGATGGGATGCAGCAATCCGCATCCACACGGGCAAATTTGGGCCCAATCGTCCCTGCCTACCGAAGTGGAGAAAACACAAGCCAACCTGAAAGCCTATTTCAACCGACACAACAGAACGCTTTTGGAAGATTACGTGCAGGAAGAATTAAAACTGGGCGAACGTATTGTTGTCGAGAACAAACATTTCGTGGCCTTGGTACCTTTTTGGGCCATTTGGCCGTTCGAAACGATGATTGTCAGCAAAAGAAACGTGAATAAAATTACCGATTTCACGGAAGACGAGGTTACGGATTTTGCCTTGACCTTGAAACAATTGACCACCAAATACGACAACGTTTTTGAAACCTCGTTCCCGTATTCTTCGGGAATCCATCAATCGCCAACCGATGGGGAATCGCATCCGGAGTGGCATTTCCACATGCATTTTTATCCGCCGTTGTTGCGCTCGGCTACCGTGAAAAAATTCATGGTGGGTTACGAAATGATGGGCGAATCCCAAAGAGACATCACTCCCGAAAAAAGTGCAGAAGTCTTGAGGGCACAATCGGACGTGCATTACAAAAACAAGTTGTAAATAGGGGTGTTTTTGGCTGTTTTTTCACGATTTAACTGGTAATGCAATAATAAATGTAAAAAACACATTTGTAAATGATGTAAATAAATATTTTTATTTTACATTTGGCTTTGTAAATTCATAAAAAAATAATTAAATAAAAACAGATATTCTATTTTAAGGTTGATTCCATAATG
>JAGNPF010000389.1 GCA_017989775.1 Flavobacterium sp. | reverse complement strand
CAATCCCAAGCGATGCAATGCCAACACGCCGGCCAGAGCTTTGGAGCCAATACGCCAAAAAACAAAATTACGGCCGAATTTGTCCGCAGCGAAGTAGCCAGAGGTCGTGCCATTATCCCGAACAACATCAACCATCCCGAAAGCGAACCAATGATTGTGGGACGCAATTTCTTAGTAAAAATCAACGCCAATATCGGAAACAGTGCCGTGACTTCAAGCATCGAAGAAGAAGTGGAAAAAGCGGTTTGGGCTTGCCGTTGGGGAGCCGACACCATTATGGATTTGTCCACCGGAAAAAACATCCACGAAACCAGGGAATGGATTATCCGAAATTCTCCTGTACCGATTGGAACCGTACCCATTTATCAAGCTTTGGAAAAAGTAAACGGAATTGCCGAAGACTTGACTTGGGAAGTATTCCGCGACACCTTGATTGAACAAGCCGAACAAGGTGTTTCCTATTTCACCATCCACGCCGGAGTTTTGTTGCGTTACATTCATTTAACTGCCAACCGTGTTACCGGAATTGTTTCCCGTGGCGGTTCGATTATGGCCAAATGGTGTTTGTTTCACCACAAAGAAAATTTCCTGTACACCCATTTCGAAGAGATTTGCGAAATCATGAAACAATACGACGTTGCCTTTTCATTGGGAGACGGCTTGCGTCCAGGTTCCATTGCCGATGCCAACGATGCCGCACAATTCGCCGAATTGGAAACTTTGGGCGAACTGACAAAAATCGCTTGGAAACACGATGTTCAGGTATTCATCGAAGGGCCGGGCCACGTTCCCATGCACATGATCAAGGAAAACATGGACAAGCAATTGGAACATTGCGATGAAGCTCCGTTTTATACTTTAGGCCCATTAACCACTGATATTGCTCCGGGTTACGACCACATCACTTCTGCCATTGGCGCTGCCATGATTGGTTGGTACGGTTGCGCGATGTTGTGTTATGTGACACCAAAAGAACACCTTGGTTTACCCAACAAAAAAGACGTAAAAGATGGCGTTATCACTTACAAGATTGCCGCACACGCCGCCGACTTGGCCAAAGGTCATCCGGGAGCGCAATACCGCGACAATGCCTTGAGTAAAGCCCGTTTCGAATTCCGTTGGGAAGATCAATTCAACTTGTCGTTAGATCCAGACACGGCAAGAGAATTCCACGATGAAACCTTGCCGGCAGATGGTGCCAAAGTTGCCCACTTCTGCTCGATGTGTGGACCGAAATTCTGTTCGATGAAAATCTCCCAAGAAATTCGCGACGTGGCTGAAGCCGAAAAAGGAATGGCAGCCAAATCGGAAGAGTTTATCGAACAAGGGAAGGAAATTTACGTATAAGAAAATAGAGAAAAGACAATGTTACTAATCACAAATCCAGTTCCGATACCCAATGAAATCGACACTATTCATTCTCTTTTCGAGAATGGATTGGAGTTGCTTCATATTCGAAAGCCTGATTTTTCGAAAGAAGAAATGAAATCTTTTCTATCGGAAATAAAATCGGGTTACAGACAACAATTGGTTTTGCACAGCCACCATCAATTGGCATCGGAATTTGGAATCAACCGGATTCATTTTACGGAGAAAACCAGGATGGAAATGACCGACGAAAGTTTGAAAAACTGGAAAGAAAAAGGGTTTATCCTCTCGACTTCCATTCACAAAATGGATGCTTTCGAGGCATTGTCCGATGTTTTTGATTACACTTTTTTCGGACCCGTTTTCGAGAGCATTTCCAAACCAGATTATCATTCGAATATTGACTTCAAAAAAGAATTGGAACACAGAACAAACAACAAAACAGCATTGATTGCCCTTGGAGGAATTACTTCCAACAAAATCAAGACCGTATTGGAATACGGTTTCGACAATGTGGCACTTTTGGGCACCATTTGGAACAGCAATAACCCAACAGAAAATTTTAAACTATGTCAGCAAACAGACCTTTCGTATTAACCATAGCTGGCTTCGATCCCTCGGCGGGTGCAGGAGTTTTGGCAGACGTGAAAACGTTCGAACAGCATCGGGTGCATGGCTTTGCAATTAATACCGGCAACACCATCCAAACTGAAAACGAATTTGTCGAAATGCAATGGACGGATTTGAATTTTGTCTTGAAATCTTTGGAAAAATTATTCAAAAGCTACAGCATCAAGGCGGTAAAAATAGGCATTGTTCCCTCTTTGAGTTATTTGCAAACGATCGTTGTTGCGATAAAAAAGCTTTCGCCAAAAACAAAAATAGTCTGGGACACGGTTTTAAAATCGACCACCGAATTCGATTTTTTGACCCTCGAAAACCGTTTCGACTTGATGGAAATACTCAAAAAAATCGACCTGATTACGCCCAATTACAACGAAAT
This sequence comes from Flavobacterium sp., assembly GCA_017989775.1. Lineage (GTDB taxonomy): Bacteria > Bacteroidota > Bacteroidia > Flavobacteriales > Flavobacteriaceae > Flavobacterium. Next base: position 205 of record JAGNPF010000389.1, on the reverse strand, counting down.
GCAGCAACTATTTCCCGATTACAACTCTCCCCTTCTTTGGAGAAAAGCTGAAAATACGGCTTCCATTTTACTGAAAGGCGGCCATAATCCGGAAGAAATCGGCTTGGATTATTTATTCCTGAAGAACGAGATTTTTAGTCTTTCGCCAAGTAACGATGCGACCAAAATTTTCGAAAAACACGGTTCGGGCTGCGTTTTATCATCG
>JAGNPF010000388.1 GCA_017989775.1 Flavobacterium sp. | reverse complement strand
ACAAAAAAGTGACCGAAATATTGGGTTACAAATGCGATGAAGTAATCCTGACTTGCAAAAGTGGCGTGCAGAAATATTATTTCAACAGCAAACTTTCGGTAAAAACCAAACTGTTCGTCAACCACAAATTCGGCAACTGGTTTGATTATTTGTCCAAATCGAATGCCTTACCCTTGAAATCAATCATAGACACAGCCCAATTCACCCTGGAAAGCACTGCAACGGAAGTAAAACCATCAAAATTGGATGCAAAAATGTTCGAACTTCCAGCGGGAGTCCAGACAGCAAAAAGTCCGTATTAAAGACAAATCAGCCAACAAAAAAATCCCCTCAACAAAACTGCTGAGGGGATTTTTTGTTGCAAAAAGTCTCTTCTAAAGAAACAAACTCAACACATAATAAATAAAGGCGGCCAACAATCCCGAAACAGGAATCGTCAATACCCAAGCCCAAAGCAAACTTACGGTAACCCCCCAACGAACAGCCGAAACACGTTTGGTCAAACCAACTCCAATAATGGAACCTGTAATCGTGTGGGTGGTACTTACCGGAATTTTCAAATGCTCCGTAAAATAAAGAGTCAAAGCTCCGGCAGTTTCAGCGGCCACACCTTCGAACGAAGACACTTTCGTGATTTTGGAACCCATTGTTTTCACAATTTTCCAACCACCGCTCAAGGTTCCCGCCGCAATGGCAGAATAACATGCCAAAGGAATCCAATCGGGCATTTTAAACGAACCATCATCTTTTGGAAGCACCACGTCCAACCAACTTGGCAGGCTTTCTTGGGCAACTCCACTGGTTTGGATATAAACCGCAACTGCTGCTGCAATAATCCCCATAACTTTTTGCGAATCGTTTCCACCGTGACCCAAACTAAAGGCGGCTGAGGACAACAATTGCATTTTTTTCAAGGCTCCATCGGCTTGCTGAAGATTTAGACTACTAAATATCAAGGCAAAAGTGGACACGGCCAATATGATGAAAGCTACCAAAAACCATTTTATATTGTGGGATTCCAATACCACGCTCCAAAAATGGGAATCAAAACGGGGCTTTTCAATAGCCTCGTAAGGAACCATCTGGAAGTAAACAAACCAAACGGTTGCTATCATTACGGATATGGTGAACACTTTCGGCAGAAGACTTTTCTTGGAAGCATTCAACAACCAAATGGATATTAAATAGGATGCCAATGCTCCAACAAGGGGAGCCAAGACAATAAAAGCGATGACAATAATAACTCCCGAAGGCAATCCGCCATCCTTTCCGGCTTTGTACCAACTCACAATATCATACCAATAAGCCGTAGATCCATCTGCTGTCACATAACCCGAGAAACCGTGTACCACGATGGCATGGGCAATGGCTGCGCCTGCAAATCCTCCAATCAAGGTGTGTGAAGAACTGGACGGAATTCCCAACCACCAAGTCAATAAATTCCAACAAATGGCGGCAATGACACCGGCAAGTATGACTACCAGATTAATTTCCATCGTGTGAGCCGTCTTGGCAACAGTGTCGGCAACGCCAAAACCAAAAACCCAATAGGCCAAAAAGTTAAAAAAAGCAGCCCAAACCACCGCTTGAAAAGGCGTCAACACTTTTGTGGCAACAACGGTGGCAATGGCATTGGCAGCATCATGAAAACCATTAATGTAATCAAAGATTAAAGCCAATACGATGATGACTATCAGTAGAGTAAATTCCATAATTTTAATTGAAAGATTGAAAAATTTCTGAAACCGTTACGAATGTTTAACAGAAATAGATTCTAGAACACTGGCTACTCTTTTGCATTTGTCGGTTGCCGTTTCCAATACCGACAAAACTTCCTTGTATTTGATGATGTTCTTGGCATCGGTTTCATTTTCAAAAAGATCGGCTACCGCCTTGTCGTAAACATTGTCCGACTTGGCCTCCAGTTTACTGATTTTGGCACATGCAGAAGTGATGTTCTTCATTTTCTTCAAATCCCTCAACTCTTGAACCGCAATATCAATATGCTGGCAAGCTTCCAAATTAATTTCGGTCAATTTTCTAATGGATTTCGTAATCTTGTCCACTTGGTACAGTCGCATTCTACTGGCGGCACCATGAAGATTGTCGGCAACATAGTCAATTGAAGTAATCAAGGAATGAATGTCTTCCCTGTCGAAAGGCGTAATGAAATTTTTACTCAATTCAAGATTGGTTTGACGCGTGATGTCTTCCCCTCTCTGTTCCAATTCGTCTATTTTTGAAAAAAGTTCGTTTCTTTCTTTCAAAGGAAGATTGACTGCTTCGTGCAAAATAGAAGCTAATTGAACTAAATTGGCGGATGCTTCCTCAAAAAGTGGAAAGAATTTTTTGTCTTTTGGGACCAAAAATTGAAAAATACTATTTATCGACATTTTATTATTTTTTTTAGGGCAAAATTACGGCTTTATTTTACGCCAATGTTAAGTAATTGTTAACAAATCATCCTCAATTTCGAAACTCTTCAAAAACGTAATCGTTTTCTCAATATCGTAATGCAGGATGCGATCTTCTTTTACCAAAGCAACTTCTTCTCGATAGGATTTCAAAAACATTTCGACAAA
>JAGNPF010000387.1 GCA_017989775.1 Flavobacterium sp. | reverse complement strand
AGAATGATCTTTTTTGGAGAACAAGGATAATTCAAAACCTTCGTTCAAGAAAGGATGTTTTTCTGTTTTCTTGAAATGACCCAAATCATAGGTTCCTAAATATAGGCCGGAAATAGCGGCTTCGACTTGTTCCGCCGTGAATTGTTCCGGCAAAACCAAAACCACATTCGAGCCAAACGATTCTTTTTGTTTATCAGCAATCCTTCGGAAAATGGTTTTCAAAGATTTATAATCGGTGTCTTTTCCCAATCCGATGAAGATATGGGTACAATCGTATTTTTCGACCAAATAATGGGTGTCTTTCTTGCCGTAAAACACTTTCGAATGAACCGAAACTCCTTGGAATTCGATGGGAACCAGACTTTTTGAATAAGTTTCGAAAACTGGAATCAAAATGGTTCCTACAAATTTATCGAGGTTTTTAATCGTATTGGTTTTCATTAGTATATTTTTTTAGAATTTTAGACGCGATAAATCGCGTCTCTACGGTTTCGTGTTGAAAAACAGCCATTCAATTGCCTTTGGAAACTCGTCGCTCCAATAGGTTTCGTTGTGTTTTCCATGCATGTTGATGCTCAAATTAATTTTCATTTTGTCCTTCACGAATTCGCTTGAAAGAGCATTGTCTTTAAAACTTTTCACGTGTTCAATCATCGTGTCGCTTTCGTCACCGCCAGCATACAAATAAATCTTGGTATCATCGGTATTCGTGGAATCGGAGTCGATTTTCAGTTTTGGAACCACCCACAACGAAGGGGAAAAAACCATCAGTTTTCCGTACACTCCAGGATAGCGCAAACCACTAAAAATACTCACCAATCCGCCCATCGAACTACCGCCAATTCCGGTGTGTTCTCGTTCGGTTTTCGTTCTAAAATTACTATCCACGAAAGGTTTCAAGGTTTCGGTCACAAAGCGAATATATTTCTTGCCTTGCCCTTTTCCAAGCACGGTTTTGCCCACGTTGTATTCCTTGATTCGGTCTTCTTCCGCGTGTTCTATGGCAATGATGATGATTTTTCCAATTTTATATTCGGACATTACCGCCAGTTTTTTGTCGATTTCCCAATTGCCGTGTTTCGCGGATTCATTGAACAAGTTTTGCGCATCCTGCAAATACATCACGGGATATCTTTCGGAAGTTTTATCGTAATCGTGAGGCAACAAAGCCCATATTTTCCTGGTTTTGTTGAGTTGCGGAATTTCGAATTCGTCTGAAATCAATTGCACTTGCGGCAAAAAAGATTGCTTAAACGGCAACCAGTTTTTTCTCCATCTTGCCACATATTCATTCTGAATTCCCGAGTGCATTTTGGTCGAACGATTCTCTGTACGGTTGCCGTGAACGTCAATTTCGACCTCGCTCCAATCGCCTTTGGTAAACTTGTACAAGAGTTCTTCCGGATAATCAAAATCAGGGGCGAATTCATATTGGTACAAATTATCCTCGATTTTTTCCATTATGAAATGGTTGTCCTGCGTATGCCAATTATTGAAATTTCCCGAAATATAAACAGGTCTGGCATCGTCTTCGTCTGTTTTCAAAATAATCTGGAGTCCTGTTTTGGTGTTGCTTTTTTCTGGCGTGAAGTTGGCATTTCCTGAATTCATCTCTTGCATTTTCGTGTCAAAAATTTTTATAAAAAGTAAATATAGTGGATTGGTATTGGATATAAAAGAAAAAAGAGAAACCCAATAGCTAATGAATTACTATCGGGTTTTATATACTAAAATTTAGTAAAAATAAGTTTACTTCTGACGTGCTTTCAAAACATTTACCACATCATTCAACTCAAAACCTTTGGCTTGCAAAAGAATCAAGTAATGAAAAAGCAAATCGGCGCTTTCGTCCAAGAACAAATGATCGTTGTTGTCTTTGGCTTCAATAACCACTTCAACCGCTTCTTCACCCACTTTTTGGGCAATCTTGTTGATTCCTTTTTCGAATAAAGAAGCCACGTAACTTTTCTCGGAATCCGCATTTTCCCTGCGTGTTTTGATGGTTTTTTCCAAGCTTGAAATAAATCCAAATTCTTGAACATTAGGCTCTTGCCAGCAAGTATCGGCACCTGTGTGACAAGTTGGGCCAACTGGTTTTGCCTGAATCAAAAGGGTGTCTCCGTCGCAGTCGTTTTTGATAGAAACCAAGTTCAAAAAGTTGCCACTTTCTTCGCCTTTCGTCCAAAGTCTTTGTTTCGAACGGCTGAAAAAAGTTACTTTTCCTGTTTCGATTGTTTTTTGAAGCGATTCTTCGTTCATGTACCCCAACATCAGGACATTTTTGGTTTCTGAATCCTGAATAATGGCCGGAATTAATCCGTGTGCGCTTTTGATATCTATATTCATTTTTGTTAGTATTAAGTAGTAAGAATTAAGTATTAAGACTTAAATTCTAACTTCTATATTGTTGTTTTTTAATTCTTTTTTCAATGTCTTGATTTCGATTTCCTTGAAATGAAATACGCTTGCCGCCAATGCCGCATCTGCTTTTCCTTCGACAAAGGTATCCACAAAATGTTGAATATTACCCGCTCCACCCGAAGCAATTATTGGAATATTTACTATTTCGGACAATGTTGCCAAAGCTTCGTTGGCAAAACCATTTT
>JAGNPF010000051.1 GCA_017989775.1 Flavobacterium sp. | reverse complement strand
GGACTTAAACCTTTATAATCATCAATTTTTTTATCCGTCCATTTTGCGAATTTTTTTGCAAACATTGAGCCTATAAAAAATATTGTTATAAAAGAAATTAATAGGAGTTGAATATTTCCAATTGATAAATTTGTTTTTAAATTACTCCAATTGCAAAATGCTGTAAAGTAGTAATGATAAATACTCAAAAATAGTATAGGAGTAAAATTATGAACAATACCAACAATTAAATCTTGATTTTTCTCCATTAAATTTTGTATTCCTATATCATCAGGCATTTTTTTCAAGCCATCATACCACGAAGTCACTTTTTCAATTAATTCTCCAGCAATTACTTGGTCGATAAAATCTACTTTTACAACTCCATCAGCTCTTTTTTCAAAAAGTTCACTTGTATTATCTGAATTAAATACTAGCTCCATCATATCTTTTGGAGAAACAGCTTGTCCAATTCTAACCTTTAAAGTATGTCTTTGTGGATTTTGATATTTCGGTAATTTAATTGAAATATCCCAAGTTAACGAAATAGCTTCTGTTTTATTATTAATTGTATGCCAAGTTTCACGTTCAAATTCAGCCCATGTTGAATAATCTTGAATTTTACCTTTTTCAAATATTAAATTTATTGAAGCGATTTGACCAATTAAATCATGATTTTCAAGTTTTCTTTGTATACGTTCATTTAAATCTCTAATTTCTGCAATTGATACTTTTTTTCTACCTTTTAAAAGCTGAATTGAAGTGTCTGGTTTAGCATTCATTAAATAAAAAAACGATTTTACATCGTCTAAACTATATTTACCAGGTACAGGTAAATTACTTTCATTTTCGATAATTTGTACTTCTGACATTTTTTTTATTTTAATATTGTTGCTAATTCTTTTGTAATAGCATAAACGACCTCAATCTACCTAGATTTGGGTGGTTTTGTGTTATAAACAAGATGGTTGTTTATTTAGCTAATATATTAATTTTTTCTTACAAATCATCAAAATGTAAGTTGTGAACTTTTAGTAGCATACGAGCAAGCAACTAATGTGATTTCTCCTTCGTCGAAATGACAAATTCACAGTAATTTATCGATTATCCTGGATGATTTCTGCCAACAATTTCTTGGCACGAAGCAGTTTGATTTTGACGTTGCTCAGGGGTTCTTCAATTTTGTTGGCTATTTCCTGGTAACTCATTTCCTGGAAATAACGCAACTGGATAACTTCCTGATAATGCGGTTTGAGTTGTTTGATGAATTGCAGCAATTGCGAAAGGTTTTGCTCGGTAATCAATTCGTCTTCGGCCGAGGGGGTGGTGTCGGCAATATTGTAGGCTTGCTGGTCTTCGTCATCGGTGATTTCGATGAAAAGACTGGCCTTGTTTTTGCGCATCAAGTCGATGTGGACGTTTTTGGCAATGGCAATCAGCCAAGTGTTGAACTGGAATTCGGGGTTGTAACTGGCTATTTTGTCGAAGGCTTTCGAGAAAGTTTCGATGGTGATGTCCTCGGCATTGGTCTCGTTTTCGGTGCGTTTGAGCATGAAACCATAGACCTCGTTCCAATAATAATCCAACAGAAAAGTAAAGGCCGCTTGATCGCCTTTTTTTGCTTTTTCTATTTGTTGATTTATTTCCAATATACCGGTTTTGAGAATAGATTCGTGATGAACACGTTTAATTGCGTGAAGATAAGCACAATTTCAATAATGGGAAACCAATACATCACATCTTTTTCCTTTAATTTTCCGGCCGCAAATCCAAGTGTTATCCAAGTGAATAGATAACGGAATCCAATCAAACTCAGTACAATGATCCATTGGAATTGGAAGGCCAACAAAACGGTGGCCAAAATCAGGAACAACAGTTGCGAAACATAGAAAACCGCCAATTGGACTTTGTCGAAGGGTTTGTACAAATTGGCTGTGGAAACATGTCTTCTTTTTTGTGTAAACCAATCCTTGAATTTGGTTTTCGGTTGCGAATAAGTGAAACTTTCCGGAGCGTAACAAAGTGCGGTGTTTTTGCTTTTGGCCACTTGGTTGATGAACAAATCGTCGTCGCCGGATCGAACCTGGATGTGGCTGATGAAGCCGTTTACGTTGAAAAATTCTTCTTTTTTGTAGGCCAAATTGCGGCCGATTCCCATATAGGGTTTGCCGATTTTTGCCCAAGAAAAATATTGCACTGCCGTGAGCAAGGTTTCAAAACGGATGATTTTGTTCAGGAAAGAATTCGCCACTTTTTCATAAGCACCATAACCCAAAACGATGGTTTTGTGCATCGTGAATTGGGAACTCATTGTCGTAATCCAGTCTTTGGTGGCGGGATAACAATCGGCATCCGTGAAAATCAAGTAATCTTTTTTGGAGGCCTTGATTCCAAGCGTCAAAGCGTATTTTTTGTTGCCCCAAAAGGCCTCGTTGTTTTTTACTTTCACCAATCGAATGTTGGAATATTGTTTTTCGAATTCTTCAAAAATATCCAAGGTGTTGTCGCTCGAAGCATCGTCAATCAAGATGATTTCAAAATCGGGATAATCTTGTTCGGCAAGCAGCGGGATGTATTTGGCCACGTTTTCGCCTTCATTTTTGGCGCAAACAATAACCGAAACGGAGATTCTTTTTGGATTTGATTTCTGTGCTTTGGCGAAAGCAAATTTCCCAAAAACAATCAGATAATACGCAAGTTGAATGGCAACTACAACAATAAAAAAGTATAAAGTAAAGAGTAACATATAGGCTTGGCTTGTATTTAAAATCCGTGCAAAGGTAATATTCCATTGTCAATTAACCATCGATAAACGGCAATTATTATAATCTAAATTTCAATGTCGAAATTCCAAATTCCAAAACGAAAATCTGTTTTCTAAATAATTGTCAATTCTGCTTTCTGCGCTCTAATTCCCAACTTCCCACTGTCATCCTGAGCCTGTCGAAGGACAACCTTCCACTTTAAATCACGTTCACTTCGGCTTCGATATGGATGCCAAAAGTTTCGAAAATGGTTTTTTGGATGGTTTTGGAAACCTCCAGGATTTCCTGTCCGGTTGCGTTGCCGTAATTGACCAAAACCAAAGCCTGGTTTTTGTGGATTCCCGCATCGCCAAAACGTTTTCCCTTGAATCCGGCTTGTTCGATGAGCCAACCCGCGGGAACTTTGACTTCGGTTTCCGAAACCTCGTAGTATTTCATCTCCGGAAATTGATGGTGGATTTTCTCGAAATCGGATTTTTTCAAAATTGGATTTTTAAAGAAACTGCCGCTGTTTCCCAATTCTTTCGGGTCGGGCAATTTGCTTTGGCGAATGGCAATCACGGCATTGCTCACGTCTTTCAATGTTGGATTCGTGATGTTGTTTTTGGCCAATTCCCCGCTAATATCGCCATAGGAAACATTGATTTTATGGTTGCGTTTCGTCAGTTTGAAAACCACCGAAGTAATGACGTATTGGTCTTTTGCCTCGTTTTTGAAAACACTTTCGCGGTATCCAAAATGGCATTCGGCTTTGGCAAAACTTCTCATTTCCTGGTTTTCGATGGACATTGCTTCGCAAGAAACAAAAGTATCCTTGATTTCGGCACCGTAAGCGCCAATGTTTTGCACCGGAGTCGTGCCCACATTTCCCGGAATGAGCGACATGTTTTCCAATCCACCGAAGTTTTGGTCAATGGTCCAAAGCACGAATTCGTGCCAGTTTTCGCCGGCTTGGCTTTCGACCCAAACAAAATCCTCGTCTTCCTTGATGATTTTTTTGCCTTTCAAATCAACGTGGATGACCAAGGCGTCAATGTCTTTGGTCAAAAGCATGTTGCTTCCGCCACCCAAGATGAACTTTTTTTCGGTTTTGTTTTGTTCGAGAATTGTTTTTAATTCTGTGGTATCGTGAACGGCAACGAATTGTTTGGCGCTGGCTTCGATGCCAAAAGTATTGTGGTTTTTTAGAGAAAAATTAGTCTGTATTTCCATAAAGGGAGTGCTTTTTGAATCTGGGTCAAAAGTAAGTATTAAAATTTATTTACATAGTTTTTCAGCCAAATATGCATCATGAAGATCGGCATGATGTAAGGAATCATTTTGGTGTCGCCTTTTCGTAAATTCAAGACCAATTTCTTGGCGTCGATAGTTTCGAAATACGGCATTTGGAACAAATCACTTTTCGAAAAGGATTCCAATTCGGCAATGAATCCGGGACTTTTTACCAAGTAATCGCCCCAAGGAACGCTTAGTCCCACTTTTTTGAAATTCAGGATTTCGTCCGGCAAACGCGATGCCATCGCCGATTTGAGGATGTATTTCCATTTTTTGCCCGTAAAAAGCCACTTGTCTTCCAATGAACCCAAGCCGATGATGAGTCTTTGGTCCAAAAATGGTTCCCTACATTCGATGGAAGCTCCCATCGTGCAACGGTCGTTTCTGTCCAACAGCGAGCACAAATAAGTGTGTTGGTCAAAATAAAGGGCTTGTCGTCTCAGGTTGTCGGGATACAAGGATTTGGCGTCTTCCAGGATTTGGTTTCGATATTCGTTTTTGGGAGGCGTTGTTAATCCAAAAGTTTTGGCAATGTCGTTCGGGTAAATATTGCAGCCGTTGTAAATCACCAAATCGTCCGGATTTTTTATTTGGGAATAACGGGCCAATTTTTCATATCGAGGCTTTGTCGTAAAATAATCCAAATGGCCAATGGTCGCAATCGTGTTGAGCAATGACGGGTATTTCAGGGCTTTGTATCTCACGTAACCGCCCATCAATTCGTCGGCGCCTTCGCCGGAAAGCAACACTTTTACCGAGGGTTTTGCCATTTGTGCCAATGCCAAAATATGGGGTTCGCTCAAGTGCATGATGGGTTCGTCCTGAAAATAAGTCGAATCGACCAACTTGTCAAAAAGATTGTTGTCTTCCAATTGCATCGTGTGAAAACCATAGCCAAATTTATCCGACATCATTTTGGCCAAATGCGATTCGTTGTGTTCTTTTTCCTTGAATCCAATGTTGAATGTTTGTATATCCTTGAAGTTTTGCTGGTTTAATGAAGCCAAAATCGAGGAGGAATCGAGTCCGCCGCTCAATAAAACGCCAACGGGAACATCGCTCACCATCCGCAATTTTACCGAATCGTCAAAAGTTTCCCGAAACCATTCGACCGGATTCTTGATTTTGGGCTGGTTTTGGATTTCGGTTTTCAAATCCCACCAGTTGTAGGAAGTGGTTTTTCCGCTTTCATAAATAGTAAAAATGTGTCCCGGCAACACTTTTTTGACGTTTTCGTAGAGCGTGTTTTCGCCGGCCACAAAGCGATTGAAGATGTATTCTTCCAATCCGTCCTGCGCCATTTTTAGAGGAACTCCAACAGCAAACAAGGCTTTTTGTTCAGATGCGAAGTAGAACGTTTCGTTGTAAAAAGAGTAATACAAAGGTTTTACGCCCATTCGGTCGCGAACTGCCGTCAGTTTTCGTTCTTTCTTGTCCCAAATGACAAAGGCAAACATTCCGTTGAGGCGGTGGAGCATTTTGGTGCCGTACAATTCGAACAGTTTCAACAAGACTTCCGTGTCGGAAGCTGTTTTTATGGCAAACCCGTTGGTTCTTAGTTCGGGATAAAAGTCCTTGAAATTGTATATTTCGCCATTGTAAACCATCACGTAACGACCGTTTTCCGAGAGAAACGGTTGGTGTCCAGCTTCGGAAACGTCCAAAACGGAAAGCCGACGATGCCCCAAGCCAAGGTTGTTTTCGATGAACAATCCTTTGTCGTCGGGCCCGCGATGTTTGAGTGTGTCGCGCATTTTGGTCAAGAGGCGTTCGTCCACTTTTTTTTGCGATTGCAAATGCAGTATTCCATTAATTCCACACATAAATCAGTAGTTTTTTGATGTGTTGATTAATTCGTGATACTTGTGGGCAATGATCTCCATATTGGTGTTGTAATCGGCATTTTCTTCCACAAATTTCCTGTTTTTCAGGACGGCCGTATTTCGATAGTCGCTGTTTTCGAATGCCCAAAGCAGTTCGTCGGCAAGCATTTCGGTATCGCCAATGGTTATCAATTGTCCGTTTTCGCGGTGCTTGATCCAGCTTTGGTTTCCCGGAATATCGGTCACCACGGGATAACAATTGGATGCCATCGCCTCAAACAGGGAAGCTGAAACGCCTTCGGTTATGGGCATACTGATGTAAAAATTGGATTGCTGCAACAGTTCAGGCAATTTTGTGTTTGGAATCCGATCCGTAAAATGAACCTTGTTTTCAATGCCCAGTTTCTTTGCCAATTCCTTCAACATGGGCAACAGTTTTCCGTCGCCAACAATGGTCAATTCGAAATCAATTCCTTTTTGGTTTAAAATTCCAAAGGCTTGCAGGATTACGTTGTGGCAGTATTCCGGCATCAAGGAGCGGGTGACGATGGCTGTTAATTTTTGTGAAGGAATGTTTTTTTTGTTTTTGAATTGTTCCAAATCGATGCCTTTTGGCAAGACCAAAACTTTGTTCATGTCGACATTGGCTTTCTTCATCGAAATGGTCATTACCGGTCCCCAAGCGTGAATCAAGTCGGCTTTTTGGAAAGCGTAATGTTGGATGATTTTTTTGAGCGGCAGCAAAATGGATTTTTCGGGCCACAAATCGGTTCTTCCTTGTTGTGCAATCGCCACGGGTTTTACGCCCGACAATGCGGCAAGAAAGCCGTAACTGGTGGTTCTTTCGGCAATGACTATGTCGGGTTGGTGCTTTTTGACCAATTTCTTGATTTGGAAAAGAGCGGTGTTGAATTCGAAAATTCGTGCCAATCTGCTGAGAAAAGTGGTGTTGGGCGTTTTGAGTTCCCAGGTGATGATTTCGAAATCGCCGAATTCTTTCAGTCCGTTCATCCAGGTGATGGCGTCGGCTCGGTAGGTTTCTCCAAGAAAAAGTATCTTGCGTTTTTCCATTTCCGTGAATTAGTCTTCGGCAGTTAGCGCCCGATTGATGAAATCGTTCAGGGGTTTCAAGACGATTAGTTTTTGGGTCATTTTGGAGACGAAATCTTTTTTTAAAACTTCCTCAATGTTGAATTTTTGCGAGGTTTCAAAGCTTTTCAATTTCAGGAATTCAATCGCCGGATGGTCTTTTTCGTATCCTCTGGGCGGATTTTTCAACAGGTTGTTTTCATTTCGGTCAAAGTCGCCAAATTCTTTTTGAAAGCTTTTATTGTTCATGATTTCTTCCAAATCTTCGTGGAAAAAGGCGATTTCTTTTCGCACTTTTTTCAAATCCTCGGCTTCCGGACAATAGAATCCGCCGGCGATGAAGCTTCCTGCTCTGGCTATGTGGACATAGTATCCGGAGCGGTTCATTCCTTTGGCGCCACTCGACATCCAGATGCCGACGTGGTCTTTGTAAGGCGATTTGTCTTTGGAAAATCGAATGTCGCGATTGATTCGGAACGTGCAATTTTTCACTTCCAGCATTTCCAATGTAGGGTCGAGCGGTTTCATGGCGTCCAGAAAATCGGCCACCAATTGCTGGTAGTCTTTCTTGAACACTTCGTAGCGTTTTTTATTGTCCAAAAACCAATCGCGATTGTTGTTGGCTTTTAAATCGTCGAGAAATTGTAAGCTGTCTTTTGAAAGCATATTTCGTTGATTATTGCAATTGTTTTTTCAAATCTTCTTCGCTGATGAATCCCGAATGTTGCCATTTGATTTCCTTGTTTTCGTACAAGAGCAGGGTAGGCAATGCGTCGATTTTCATTTCTTTCGTCAAGGTTTTGTTTTCATCGGCGTCCAATCGAATGATGACCACTTTGTCGGCCAAATCTTTCTGCATTTTCAGTAGATAAGGCGTCATTTTTTTGCAAGGCGCGCACCATTCGGCATAAAAGTCAATCAGTACTTTTTTGTCCGTGTTCAATAACTTGGCGTATTCCTGGCTTGACATTCCAATGGTTTTGTTGTCTGGTTTTGACAGTCCGGCAGCATTCCATTTCAAGATTCCGCCTTGTAATTCGTAGATGTTTGCAAAACCTAATTCCTGTAATTTTGCAACAGCCTTTGCGCTTCTCGCTCCACTTTTGCAATAAACAAAAACAGGTTTTGACT
>JAGNPF010000050.1 GCA_017989775.1 Flavobacterium sp. | reverse complement strand
GGGAAGAATCAACTTTCCTAGGTTTTTCCTTTCTTGGTATATTTCGGCATCGCTTCCGCGAGAGAAATAAATTCTTTCGAAAGAACAGGCTTTTTTAACGGTTGGAGGAAGGATTTCTTGCTCGGTAACCGTTCCGTTTTTCTTGATGACCAAGGCGTTTCCAGGTTGCAATTCCTTTACTTTTTCGAAATCCACATTGAAAACCGTCTGGATAACCGGACGTTCTGAAGCCACCACCACAATTTCGTCGTCTTCATAAAAATAAGCAGGACGAATTCCGGCCGGATCCCTGAAGACAAATGCGTCTCCGTGACCCAAAAGTCCTGCCATGGCATAACCTCCGTCCAAATTCTTGGAAGCTCTTCTCAAAATTCTGGCCACGTCCAATTTTTCTGCTATGACCGGCGAAGCTTCTCTTTTTGACAAACCATTATTCTTGCATTCTTGATACAAATCGGTTACGGCATTGTCCAAGAAGTGTCCAATTTTTTCCATTACCGTAACGGTATCAGCCATTTCCTTTGGGTGCTGTCCTAAATCAATAAGGTTTTGGAAAAGTTCTTTTACATTGGTCATGTTGAAATTCCCGGCCAAAATCAGGTTTCGGTGCATCCAGTTGTTCTGACGTAAAAAAGGATGAACGCTTTCGATGCTGTTTTTTCCAAATGTACCGTAACGAACGTGTCCCAAGAATAATTCTCCCAAATAAGGAATCATTTTCTTTTGCAAACTCACATCATCCAAATACTCGGGATGCAATGCCAATTCCTCGTTTATCCTGTCGTTTATCTGGGCAAATACGTCTTGAATAGGTTGTGATTCATTCGAACGCACACGGCTAATGTATCTTTCGCCCGGTTCCACATCCAATTTAATACTTGCAAAACCTGCTCCGTCCTGTCCCCGATTGTGCTGCTTTTCCATTAGGAGATACATTTTCTGTATTCCGTAGAAAGCCGTTCCGTATTTTTCTTTGTAGAATTCTAACGGTTTTTTTAATCTTAAAAGGGCAATCCCGCATTCGTGTTTAATTGCGTCGCTCATTGTATAGTAGTGTTGTTGGTTTTGTATTGAAAAAGCCCCGTTTCCGAGGCTTCATAATTCTGCATTATAGTTCTATGTCAAATTGGGTCAATGCCTTGAATTGCTTCAATCTCGACACCACTTCTTCTTTTTCCAATCCAACCATTCTTTCGGTTCCAAATTTCTCGACGCAAAAGGAAGCTAAATTCGATCCATAAATAATGGCGTTTTTCATGTTTTTGAATGATATGTTTTCGCTTTGGGTCAAATATCCAGCAAATCCTCCTGCAAAGGTGTCTCCGGCTCCTGTCGGGTCGAATACCTCTTCCAGCGGCAGGGCTGGTGCAAAGAAAATTTGTTTGTCGTGAAACAACAATGCGCCGTGCTCCCCTTTTTTGATAACCACGTATTTTGGTCCCATTGCGTGAATTTTTTCGGCTGCTTTCACCAACGAATATTCTCCCGACAATTGTCTGGCTTCTTCATCGTTGATGGTAATGACATCCACTCGTTTCATGACATCCAACAATTCAGGCAAGGCACAATCCATCCAGAAATTCATGGTATCCAAAACCACCAATTTTGGTTTGACGTCCATTTGGTCCAAAACGCTGCTTTGTACCAATGGATGCAAGTTTCCAAGCATGACCACATCGGCAGTTTTAAATTTTTGGGGAACTTTTGGTTGAAAATCGGCCAAGACATTCAACTCGGTTGCCAAAGTATCCCTAGAGTTCAAATCGTTGTGGTACAAACCGCTCCAAAAAAAGGTTTTTCCGCCTTTGACCACTTCAAGACCTGAAATATCAATGTTTCTATCGGTCAATAAATCTAAATATTCTTGTGGAAAATCATCGCCAACAACAGAAACAATGGCAGATTCAAGGTTAAAATGAGAAGCAGAAAGTCCTATATAAGTTCCTGCACCACCCAAAATTTTGTCTGTTTTGCCAAAAGGTGTTTCAATGGCGTCGAAAGCAACCGTTCCAACAATCAATAATTTATTCATTCTGTGAGTTTCGAATTAAGCTGCAAAGATAGTTCATAAGTTTTATAGTTGCAAAATTTGGAACTCGCAAAATTTTCATAAAAGTTTCCCCTCTTCTTTTTCATAAAAAGCATCAACAGAAAGTTCTTTTTGGTTCGATGCAAAAACCGCCAATTCATCACAGCGTTCGTTTTGGGGATGATTGTTGTGTCCTTTTATCCATTTAAAATCGACTTGATGTTTTCTATAAACCAACAGAAAGCGTTTCCACAAATCAGGATTTTTCTTGCCGACAAAACCTTTTTTCTCCCAACCGAAAACCCATTTCTTCAAAACAGAATCCACCACATATTTAGAATCTGAAATAACCAAGACTTTCATATTGGGGTTTTTCAGCTTTTCGAGACCAACGATTACAGCCAACAATTCCATCCTGTTATTGGTAGTATGGCGAAAGCCTTCGTAGAATTCTTTTTTATGCGGTGTCCCCACCAATTCCATCACCACGCCATAGCCACCGCGACCGGGGTTTCCCTTGGCAGCTCCATCCGTATATATATGTATGTCGTGATTCAAGGTACGAGATTAGAGATTGGAAGTTAGAAGATTCTCAACGACTGCTGGAAAATATTTTTGTTCCAATTCGTGTATTTTTTCTGCCACCACTTCCGGAGTGTCCGTAACCAATACCGCTACCTTTTTTTGAAAAATAATGTTTCCTTCGTCATAATTTTCATTGACGTAATGAATGGTAATTCCGGTTTCCTTTTCCTTGTTTTCCACGATGGCTTTGTGCACGTTCATGCCGTACATTCCTTTTCCACCATATTTTGGCAACAAGGCTGGATGCACGTTTATTATTTTGTCAGGATACTGTGCTACAATATCTTCGGGGAATTTTAACAAAAATCCGGCAAGAACTATCAAATCGGGCTGGAGAATGTTTAGTTTTTGTAGTACTTTACCAGTATTTAGTTCTTCTTTGTCGAAAATTTCTGTTGGAACCTGAAAGTTTTCGGCTCTCTCAATCACATAAGCCTTTGGATTGTTAGTGAATACGGAAACAACGGTTCCCAAGTTGGTGTTTTTAAAATGTTTTATAATATTTTCAGCATTAGTACCTGATCCAGAAGCGAAAATTACTATTTTTTTCATGTTTTTAACAGATTTCAATTCTGCAAAAAAAAGAATAAAAAGTGATAATAAATAACATTGCGGTCTCTTTGTGAAATTTATTTTATAAATTAGCTGTCACATTTATTAACTAAATAGTTGTTTTCAAATAAAGTTTTTTATTTTTGCCAACAATTAAAATTTAAAATTAAAGATTATGTCAGACATTGCATCAAGAGTAAAAGCGATTATCGTAGACAAATTAGGTGTTGACGAAAACGAAGTTGTAACAGAAGCTAGCTTCACTAATGATTTAGGAGCTGACTCATTAGACACTGTGGAGCTTATTATGGAATTCGAAAAAGAATTCGATATCCAAATTCCAGACGACCAAGCAGAAAACATTGCTACTGTAGGTCAAGCAATTTCTTATATCGAAGAAGCTAAGAAATAATAAAAAACACCCGTTGGCCAAATTGCAAACGGGTGTTATTATTTTTTAAAATTAAATTCCGGATTGAATTTCAATCGAAAATGATATTTATATTATAACACCCATAGCTCTTTTGTGATATCAATACAGCAAGAAAGCATGGGTTTTATTTGTTTAAAAATACTAATTTAATAAATTATGGAATTAAGGCGAGTTGTTGTAACAGGTCTGGGTGCTCTCACCCCCATTGGAAACAATATTCAAGAATATTGGAACGGGCTAATTAACGGTGTTAGTGGAGCTGCTCCCATAACCTATTATGACCCTTCAAAGTTTAGGACCCATTTTGCCTGCGAAGTAAAAAACTTCAATGTTGAAGAATTTATTGACAGAAAAGAAGCCCGAAAAATGGACCGTTATGCACAGTATGCATTGGTTGCGGCCGAGGAAGCCGTACAGGATGCCGGTTTCAATTTTGAAAAATTAGACAAAGACAGAGTAGGCGTAATCTGGGGTTCAGGCATTGGCGGATTGGAAACTTTTCAAAACGAAGTTCTCAATTATGCAGCCGGAGATGGAACACCAAAATTCAATCCTTTCTTTATCCCAAAAATGATTGCTGATATAGCAGGTGGCCACATCTCGATTAAATACGGTTTTAGAGGCCCGAACTTCACAACCGTTTCGGCTTGTGCTTCTTCGACAAACGCCATTATTGACGCTTTCAACTATATCCGATTGGGTCACGCAGACGCCATGGTAACCGGTGGATCTGAAGCCGCAGTAACCATTGCCGGAATGGGAGGATTCAATGCCATGCATGCCCTTTCGACCCGAAACGACGATCCAAAAACCGCTTCCAGACCAATGGACAAAGACCGTGACGGATTTGTCTTGGGAGAAGGTGCTGGTGCTTTAATCTTAGAAGAATATGAACATGCCATAGCCCGTGGAGCAACCATTTATTGCGAAATTGGCGGAGGTGGAATGTCGGCAGACGCTCATCACATCACTGCTCCACATCCAGAAGGATTGGGTGCAAAAAACGTGATGCTCAACTGTTTGAGAGATGCCGGATTAAAGCCTACCGATGTTGATGGCGTGAATATGCACGGAACATCGACACCTCTTGGTGACTACGCAGAATCTAAAGCAATCGAAAGTGTTTTTGGAGAACACGCCTACACCATGAACTTGAATTCGACAAAATCGATGACGGGACACTTGCTTGGTGCCGCCGGAGCGATAGAAACTATCTCTTCCATCCTTTCGATTAAACATGGAATTGTCCCTCCGACCATCAACCATTTTACCGATGACGAGAACATCAATTCTAAATTGAACTTTACTTTCAATGTTGCCCAAAAAAGGGATGTGAATGTATTGATGAGCAATACTTTTGGTTTTGGAGGACACAATGCTTGTGTGTTGGTAAAAAAATTAGGCTACTAATTATAAAGATTCAAATGCGTATAATTAGAAAAATATTTTCAAAATCCCGTTCTCTTGAAGACGGGATTTTTTTTGATTCCATGCGCGGGATTTTGGGCTTTGAACCAAAAACACTCGAATACTACAAAAAAGCATTCACCCATCGTTCCTCCAACAAATTGGACGAACTAGGAAACGCAATCAATTACGAGCGACTTGAATTTCTTGGAGACGCTATGTTAAGCTCCGTAATTGCAGCACATTTATTCAATAAAGCGCCCGCCGGAGACGAAGGATACCTCACCAAAATGAGATCCAAAATCGTCAGCAGGGAACACTTGAACGAACTGGGAAAAGATTTGAATCTCATTCGATTCATAGAAAGCAAAGTACCCGTTCAACATTTTGGAGAAAACATACACGGCAACATTTTTGAAGCCCTCGTTGGAGCCATCTATCTGGACAGGGGTTACGAATATTGCGAAAAATTCATCCAAAAAAGAGTCGTGATTCCTTATGTGGACATTGCCCGATTGGAAGGAAAAGTCATTAGTTACAAAAGCCTGCTCATAGAATGGTGCCAAAAAGAGAAAAAACAATTCCATTATGACATTTTTGAGGACAACGGAATAGATGGACAACGATTATTTGGCGTAAAACTAAGCATCGATGACAAAGTGATTGCAAAGGCAAGGGCAACTTCCAAAAAGAAAGCTGAAGAAAAAGCATCGCAACGCGCCTATTTTGCTTTTCAAAAAAAAATTGACAATAAATGATTACAACAAGATGTTAGCTACATCGTTTTCGAATACAAAATAACAAAATCATCCGTTTTGATAGGCAAATGCTTGCGATAGAAATACTATCTTTACATCTTATTTTTTCAGGAAATGGCTGTTCATAAATTGGATCTTGGCGAGTTTGACGAAATAGATTATCATTTGATTGCTATTCACACTTCCTTGGAAGATTATCGATTAGCTTATTTCATCAATCAAAAGCTTCCAATAAATTTGGGCAAAAGCAAGAATGAAATTCAAATCAACATAAAGGAAGGGGAAACAAAATTCTCGCGATTTTATTATCACGACGTCGAAAATGAAATTAGCTGGGATTTAATACAAAACACGAGCGAAATTGTCCAACAAAAAAACGACAACAGCCAAGGTTTATTTTCGAATATAAATATCGAAGTCTCGACCAAGGTATATCTGCTTCCCGAATTAAAGAAAGTAGATTACTTTTTAAAAATTGAAAACACGGACAAAACTATGGATATGTCAAAAATACAATCCATATTGAACACGATTGAAAACATAACGACGGTATATTCCGTTGAAACAAATAAAATAAAATCAAAAAACAATTTAATTTTTTAATACAAATGATTACAAAGAAAAAAACAAAAATTGTAGCCACCCTTGGACCTGCATGTAGTACTAGAGAGATCATCAAAGACATGGTTGATGCAGGTGTAAATGTGTTTAGAATAAATTTTTCACACGCAGATTATGAAGATGTAAAAAACAGAATCAATATAATACGAAGTCTCAACGAAGAATTTGGATATACCACCGCCATTCTTGCCGACTTGCAAGGACCTAAACTTAGGGTGGGTGTAATGGAAGAGGATGTTTTCGTGAACGAAGGCGACCTTATCACCTTTACCACCGCCGAAGACATCATTGGAACTGCCAAAAAAGTATTCATGAAATACAAGAATTTTCCAAACGATGTAAATCCTGGGGAAAAAATCTTGCTTGACGACGGTAAATTGATTTTCGAAATCGTTGAAACCGACAAAAACACTGAAGTTTTGGCTCGCGTACTCCAAGGAGGACAATTGAAATCCAAAAAAGGGGTAAACCTGCCAAACACCAAAATTTCCTTGCCTGCCTTGACCGAGAAAGACATCGCCGACGCCATTTTTGCCATTGGACAAAAAGTGGACTGGATTGCGCTTTCGTTCGTAAAAACCCCAAGAGACTTGCAAGACCTTCAAGAATTGATTGCAGAACACGCAGAATACAAAATTCCAATTATTTCCAAAATAGAAATGCCGGAAGCATTGGAAAACATCGACAAAATCATTGCTTATTCTGACGCCTTGATGGTAGCCCGTGGTGACCTGGGAGTGGAACTTCCTGCCCACGAAGTGCCTTTGGTTCAAAAAGACTTGATTCGCCGAGCAAAAACAGCAAGAATCCCTGTTATCGTTGCCACACAAATGATGGAAACCATGATTACCAGCTTGACGCCAACCCGCGCAGAGGTAAACGACGTTGCCAACTCGGTAATGGATGGTGCCGATGCCGTAATGCTTTCTGGAGAAACTGCCGCTGGAAATTATCCTGTACAAGTAATCCAACAAATGACACAAATCTTGGAAGCAGTAGAAGATTCTCCATTAATTCAAGTACCACAAAACACGCCGCAAATCAGAACAAATCGTTTTATAACCAAAATCGTTTGTCACCACGCTACGCAAATGGCCAACGACATCAAGGCAAAAGCCATTTGTACCTTGACCAACAGCGGTTATACGGCTTTCCAAATTTCGGCTTGGAGACCTAAATCGCATATATTGGTTTTCACTTCCAACAAAGCGATTTTGACCCGTCTTAATTTGTTGTGGGGAGTAAAATCATTCTACTATGACAGTTCAGTAAGTACGGATGACACCGTTTCGGACGTTAACGAAATCGCAAGACAAAAAGGATATGTAACCAAGGGAGACTTCTTGGTAAACCTTTCTGCGATGCCGCTTACGGACAAAGGGATGGTAAACACCTTGAGAGTTTCGGAAATAGAATAGTCAAATCTATCGAATCAATAAAGAAATCCATGTCATTACCAATGGCATGGATTTTTTGTTTACAATCAAAATCATAAATTTTAAGAATAAATAAACAATCTTCTACGGAAAATATTTTACTTTTGAAAAAACAAATATTTAACACTATGGCTTTCGAATCGAAAAATCCGTTTTTATCCAATAAATCTTTTACGGCCACATCGGCCTCTACCGACAGCAGGGTGCATCAAGCCACCCTTATCGATTACAACCAGGATATGACTT
>JAGNPF010000386.1 GCA_017989775.1 Flavobacterium sp. | reverse complement strand
ATTTTGGAATCGCACCAAGTTTTGCAATGCAACAAGACGATTGGACTTTGAATATTGGTCTTGGTTTGTTTTATAGTTTGGATACACAAAATGACAACAGTAAATTTTTGGTGTATCCGCAGATTAACGCTTCCTATAAAGTGGTGGGCGATTTGATGGTTTTCTACGCCGGAGCCGAAGGAAATTTGAAGCAAAACACCTATTCGGATTTCGTTAGCCAAAATCCTTATTTATCGCCAACTTTGAGCATTGCGCCAACCGACAAACAGTATGATATTTTTGCCGGTTTGAAAGGGAAATTGACCAACACGGTGAGTTACAATCTTCGAGCTTCTTATGTGAACGAAAGAAACAAGGCCTTGTTCAAAAGCAACGATTACACGCAAGATGCTGCCAACGAAAACTACGCTTTCGGGAATTCCCTGCAAGTGGTGTACGACGACATGAAAACCGTGAGTTTCTATGGCGAATTGAAAGCCGATATTTCAGAGGATGTAAGCGTTGGCGTTGACGGAACTTTCAGCAGTTATATCAACGATTTACAATCGGAAGCTTGGAATTTACCCGCCATAAAACTGAATGCCAAAGCCGATTTCAACATCACCGAAAAATGGTATGCTGGAGCAAATGTGTTTTATGTAGGTGAACGAAAAGACCAAAAATTAAACACAGATCTTGTGAATGTTACGGTGCCAAGTCCAATAACTTTGGATAGTTATTTTGATCTAAACGCCCACGTCGGATTCAAATACAACGACCGATTGACCGCTTTTCTGAGAGCAAACAACATTACGAACAATTCCTATCAAAAATGGCTGGATTATCCGGTTCAAGGATTTCAGGTTGTTTTGGGAGCGAATTATAAATTTGATTTTTAATTTAAGACACAAGGTTTTTTGCCACAAAGATACAAAGACGCAAAGTTTTTTTGTTCTTTTGTGATTTAAACAAATATTATTTTTTTTCTTTGTGACTTAGCGCCTTTGTGGCAAATTCTATGACTTTCAAACAAAAAATACACCAATATTATTTACAATTAGTTCAGGACCGAATTGATGCTTTCCGTGACATGATTGTCGATTTGACCGAAGATTCCAAGAACGACGCCAAAGGTTCGGCAGGTGATAAACACGAAACCGCTCTGTCGATGATGCACATCGAACAGGAAAAAATCAATCATAAATTGAAGGAAGTTTTGGCTCAAAAAGCCATTTTAGATAAAATTGATTCAAGTTCAATGCCTAAAACCATCATCTTGGGTAGTTTGGTCAAAGCCAACGGAATTTATCTGTATTTGAGCGCAGCACTTCCAAAAATCAATATTGATGGCGTGAATGTAATTGCGCTTTCTCCCCAATCGCCCTTGGGTTCTCATTTAATGGGGAATTCGGTGGGTTTTACTTTTGAAATTAACGGAACGAAGTATTTGATCGAGAGTGTTCAATAAAAATCCATTTCATTCGCATTCTCTTTTTCTTCGCTTGACTAATAGATTTATAGTATTATCACAGATTATAACAAAATTAAACATAATGTTAAATCAGTGTGTTCTTTCATAGAAAACCATTGAAATGATTAAAAAATCGAATTCCCTAAAAAAACTTTTCGTAATTTCGCGAGCTTAAAAGTTTGACTTTAAAACTACGTAAAATTATGAGTAAAATAATGACAGTCGACATCTTGTCGAGTATTAAAGGAGCACAGCCTTCGGAGAGCGTGAACAAATTATTTGATGTGATTAAAAATGCAAATTCATCAAATGATAATGCCGCAAATACTGTCAATCGTAATTGTGTGTCGGTGAATAGTTTAAGGGAAGATATTGTGATCGAGAGTTCGGCTGTTGAGAAACAAATAATTTTGGAAAATTTCCCGAACAAGAAAAATGGTTTTTTAGTAGTTGCTAAAGTTATAGAAGGATAAAAAATGGATTCTCAGATAAAAAGAATACACCAGCAATTGGTGTCAAAACAAATAACTTGCACCGCTTTGGTACAAGAAAGATTAGACATACTGAAACAAAATACATATAACTCTGTAAATTCTGTATTAGATACTTTGGCTTTGGAATTAGCTTCTAAAGTCGATGCTAAAATTGCAAACGGAGAAACTATTGGTTTGTTAGAAGGAATACCTTTTGGAATTAAGGATGTATATATGGTGCAGGGAACTTATACTACTGCAAGTTCTGATTTGTTAAAAAATTATAAATCTCCTTACACTGCTACTGCCATTCAGAAATTATTGGATGCAGGTGCTATTCCATTGGTGAAAGAAAACTGTGATAGTTTTGGTCACGGTTCTTCAAGTGAAAACACCATTTTTGGTGCTGTAAAAAACGCAATAAATCCAGAATTAGTTGCTGGAGGTTCAAGCGGAGGTTCAGCTGTGAATGTTGCCAAGGAATATACTGTTTTCTCTATTGGTGGTGACACGGGTGGTTCAATTCGTCAGCCTGCTGGATACAATCATATTTACGGTTTCAAACCAACTTACGGAAGAATTTCTCGATATGGTTTGATGGCTTATGCGTCTTCTACGGATTGCGTTGGTCCATTGGCAAAATCAATTGAAGATATCCGAATTGTATTGAACGTAATGAGCGGAAAAG
>JAGNPF010000385.1 GCA_017989775.1 Flavobacterium sp. | reverse complement strand
GTGGGACACAGCGGAATTGGGGCTTACCACGGAAATTTGAGTTTCGACACTTTTTCGCACCAAAAAAGCATTGTCAAAAAAGCAAATTGGCTAGATTTGCCCCTGCGTTATGCCCCTTACCAAGACAAATTGGCCACAATTAGAAAAATACTCAAATGGCTTTGATTCATTGGTAAAGAAATCAAGCAAAAAAATTAATTTTTATAACCTAAAACAAATTTTAAAACATGAATGCCACCAAAGAAAAAATAGAAAAATTGACAACCGATGGATTTGAACTGGATTTTGGAACCGTTTTCGAGCAAGCTTTCGAGAATTACAAAAAAATCGCCTTGTATGCCGGCTCGGTACTTTTGATTTCCACATTTCTATTTTTAATTCTGCTCTTTGGATTGGGAATTGCTGTTTTTGGAGTTGGCACCTTGGTCGATTTTTTTAAACCTGGCAATTTGACACCGGAAACCTTTACCGGCGATTTTCTGTTGATTTACACGGCCGTCGTAGTGTTCATCACTTGTTTGACAAGTCCTTTCCACGCCGGATTCCTTAAAATGGCCTATTGTGGCGACAAGGGTGAGGAATTCAATCTCTCTACCATGTTCATCTACTACAAACCTCCATTTTTTATAAACATTGTGGGTGCCACATTCCTGATTACGGCATTAAGCACGGGTATATCTACACTTGTGGATCTTGCAGGCGTACAATCCATTGGTATTTTTACTTCGTTGTCGATAACTTTTTTGACCTTTTTGACCATTCCTTTAATCGTTTTTGGGAATCTAAATGCCATTGACGGCTTAAAATTGAGTGCCCAGATAATTTTAAAACAGCCCTTGTTGATTTTGGCCTTGAT
The DNA here is from genome assembly GCA_017989775.1 of Flavobacterium sp. GTDB lineage: Bacteria > Bacteroidota > Bacteroidia > Flavobacteriales > Flavobacteriaceae > Flavobacterium. The sequence continues at coordinate 1,766 of JAGNPF010000385.1, read as the reverse complement.
AATAGTGTCTTTTCTTGCCGCGCTTACGGGTTTGATGGGATTTTGCATCGGGATATTTTTCACATATCCTTTTATGTATTCGATGGAATATTCCTTGTATAATGCCATAATTGGTATCGATTATGTAAGTGAAATCGATGAATTGGGTACGAATTAGCACTTATTTCTCAATATTAACTTTATTTACTTAGCGGTTTTAACAAAAATACTTATTTTTACAAAGAGTCAAGATCCCAAATCTACCTCAAAAACCTAACTTAACACTGCTGAGCATAATGTTATGTAGCCTGTCATTAATCTTTGTTTCGTGCTTGAACAATCTTCTTTTTGTTCAGGGGAATGTTCCTGTCGATCATTCTCTTGGCATACACAAATTCATAGTAAACAACAATATGTTTGAAATTGCAGTTCCGTTTTTAATTCTTCTGTCTTTTTTATTGATTTACAAGTTTTTAAAAATTAAATCGGGACTCAACAATAAATATGCAGAAAATTACTCGAAACTGGATTCCAAAAACAAGGAAACCCAATTCTATTTTTTGTTTCTGGGAATCGTCCTTCCGCTTCTCGAGACCATTTTCGTGTTTTTCGAGGTCAGGTCAAAAAGTTTGTTGGTCCAAAATTTTGTTTTGGGAGCCCTCTTATTGTCCATCTACCTCATCAGCAAAAAATCTTCATGGGTTTTTCAAAACATCAAAACAATTTTCAAGACGCTGTTTTTGATCGGTTTCCTTATCATATCCAAAAATATAATTTATACTTCTCCGGATATGATTCCCCAAATAGCCTTTCTTATTTGGTTTTTCTTTTCTTATGACATTCTAAAACCACGAAAGTTGTATTGGTTTTCGGTTGTTACAACTTTTGTTTTTATTAACGTCCTTTTCGCTTTTGAAATAATCCCTGTAAAATCCGTTTCCTTATTATTCAATTATTGTTTAATAATCCTAATCATAAATTACGTCCGCCACAAATCTCTGCTTAATGTCAAGGACAAATTCAGGTTTTCCGACGAAATCGTGAACAAAGGGAACGCATTGATCATTGCCACGAACAATGCCGGCGAAATTTCATTTTGCAGCGAAACCATAACCTCCATTTTAGGATACACAACAAAAGAAGTAATGGGAATGGGATTTTGGAAACTTACCGAAGACCCCGAATTTATTGGAGAAGAATACCACGACAATTATGTTGACGAGCGACTTTACGTGAGAAAACTAAAATGTAAAAACGGTTCGTACAAATACATCCAATGGAGAGACAAAAAACACAATGAAAACCTGACCATAGGAATTGGAAATGACATCACCAACGAAATAAACCTCCAAAACCAGTATCGGGATATGATACAAAATGCGAACGATCTAATTTATGAAATAGATTTGAACGGAAATCTTACGTTTGCCAATGATTTTGCCGTCAAATCCTTGGGGTATGATCATTACGAATATCTTTCGATGAATTTTTCAGAATTGGTCAGAAAAAAGTACGTCTCCAGATTGCTGGATTTTTACCAAAGTTTGCCCGAAAACAACAATAATTTTAGTCCCATCGAAATTCCTTTGATAAAAAAGAATGGTGAAGAAATGTGGATTTCACAAAAAATTTCCCTTCGAAGAAATAATTTAGGCAACCTCATTGGATATTCTGGAATTGCACGAGACATCACTGCATTTAAAATCCTTGAATTGGAAAAACAAAAACGTCAAAAAAAAACTGAAGAATACAATACCGCAATCAAAAGTTTGTCTCTAAAAAATTTC
>JAGNPF010000384.1 GCA_017989775.1 Flavobacterium sp. | reverse complement strand
CTTCATTTTTAACCACTTGGGCTTTGCCATTCGAATAAAATTGACCCGAATAATTTTTATTTTTCCAATAATACAATGGGATTTCCTTGTTGCCATTTTTTGCTTTCAAGTTGGCCAAAAGATATTTGTCGGAGTTTATTTTGGAATCCAGTTGTCCCGTGGCGAACAACCCGAAATAAGCGATGAACACCACTGTCGGGAAAATCAATGCCGTGCGGATGACGGCTTTCTTGTTGGTTAAATCATTCCACCAAAACACGATCAAAAACATGATTGGAATGGCCGTTGGAAGCAGGTAAGTGTGCAGGATGTTGCTGGAAATCGTGAAAAACACGGGTGTCCAAAAAGCCCATAAAATCAAGAAAGAAGCCCATTCGTTTTTGAAAATGGTCGTCCTGTTTTTCCATAATTTATTGGCCACGATTTGTATCCACGGAAAAGCAAAAGCAATCAACAACACCCAAATCATTCCTTTGGGTTGCGAGTGGCCACTACCATATAAATCGCCTTTCCAACCCGGTTCCAAAAAGCGTTTGTAGTGTTCGCCAACGATAAAATAATCCAAAAATCCCGGTGTTTTTTGTTCTGCAAAATAATACCAAGGAACGGCAATGATGGCCGTAATCAACAATCCGATGACCATTGAAAATTTCGAGAATAATTGTTTGAATCGGTTGAAATCCAGACAACACCACAAGAAAAGGGGAGGGAAGGTCAAGACCATTATCAGCGGGCCTTTGGCCAAAAAACCGAATCCCAAAGCGATGAAAAAGACGTAATTCCAATAGGTTTTGGCATCGCTTTTCATGGTTTTCCAAAAGGAAATCATCATCATTACAATGCAAAATTCCAAAGTCGTGTCGGTCGAAACTACGCCTGTGTGAATCAAGAATTCAGGCATTGTCAACAAGATGAAACCCGGTAAATAAAAAGAATGTCCTTCTTTTTGGACCATTTTTCCCGTGATGACAATCAGGATGATGCTCAACAGAAAAGACGGAAATCGGGCGGCAAATTCGTTGACGCCAAAAATAATGAAACTCGCCGCCGAACCCCAAGTGGACAAAGGTGGTTTGGCCCAAAATGGCACGCCATAATCTATTTCGGGAACAATCCATTGGTTGGTTTCCCACATAATTCGGGCGATTTCGGCATATCTCGATTCGGTTTTATCCAACAAAGGAATGGTGATGGTCAACAACAATCTAAAAATTACGAGAACAATTACGGCAATGTACAGCACGTAAGCATTGTTTTTGAGCTTTTCTGAAATCATTTACGGTAAGTTTGGATTGGGTAAATTCTTGGCTATTTTATTGTATTTTCTTTTAATTTCGAACAAGTCGAACCAAAGTTTGAAACCGTAAGTGAATTTTACTTTGGAATCGCCTTTTTCGACCCATAGTTTCAAGGGAACTTCAATCATTTTTTTGATGGCTTTTTCTTTGCCGAAAAGGTGGATCATTCGGTAGAAGATTTCCACGTCGAACAACCATCGGGAGATGAATTCCTTTTCAAACAATTTTTCCGAAATTTCTTTGGTGAAAAGTTTGGAACCGCATTGGGTGTCATAAACCTTGATGTCCAGAATGTTGGAGATAAAAGTGGCCACGACTCTTCCAATGAGGAAACGGCTGTTTTCCCTTTCGATGGTGGAACCAATTTTTCGGATTCGGGAACCAAAACTAAAGACGATTTCGCCCTGCAAATAATTGCGAAGTTCGATAAATTCTTCTAGCGTGGTCGCCAAATCTGCATCGAGGTAGCCAATGTATTGATGTTGGTAGGTTTTGTTGCAATAATTGATCCCCGCTCTTACCGCTTCGGCTTTTCCCGAGTTTTTTTCCAGGGAAAGCACATCGATTTGGTTGGGGTGTTTTTCTTTTAAAGCATTCAAAACCCCAAGGGTATTGTCTTTGGAACCGTCATTCACAAAACAAATAAATGCCTCAGGATTGTTATTCAAAAAATGGGAATATTCATTATGGGATATCCCTTTTTCTTCGTTGTAGCAGGGAATAACAATGCTGGTGTTAAAAACTGTTGGCATATTATGGGTTTGTTAAAAGACAATTTGGAATAAAATTTAACTTTGATTATAAAGTTAATACTGCTCTTTTTCGTTGGGAAAATCGCTGGACTTCACGTCGGCAACATATTGCCCGATGGCCGAAGTCATTTCTTCGTATAAATTCATGTAGCGACGCAAAAATCTTGGACTGAATTCGTTGTTCATTCCCAACATGTCGTGAATGACCAAAACTTGTCCGTCCACGCCACCGCCGGCACCAATTCCGATGATGGGAACCGAAACGCTTTTGGCCACTTTTTCGGCCAATTCGGCAGGCACTTTTTCGATTACAATGGCAAAACAACCCAGTTTTTCCAAGAGTTTGGCATCCTTTATTAGTTTTTCGGCTTCCTGTTCTTCTTTGGCACGAACGGTGTAGGTTCCAAATTTATAGATGGATTGCGGGGTCAAGCCCAAATGCCCCATAACGGGAATTCCTGCGTTCAATATTTTTTTGATGGAATCTTTTATTTCGGCTCCACCTTCCAGTTTTACGGCGTGTGCACCACTTTCCTTCATGATTCTGATGGAAGAGCGCAAAGCTTCCCTGGG
>JAGNPF010000383.1 GCA_017989775.1 Flavobacterium sp. | reverse complement strand
TTGCCAAAAAGACAAATCCAAAATGGCGTTGTCGATGCTTACACCCACGTTTTGGAACAATATTTAACTTATCCACACGATGGATATCTTCAAGATCGAATTGCAGAAAGCATTTTGCAAACCTTGATTCAAGTGGGACCAAGTGTTGTTGAAAATCCAACAGATTATGCTTTGGCTTCCAATTTTATGTGGAGTTGCACGATGGCTTTGAATGGTTTAATCCAAAAAGGAGTTCCTTCGGATTGGGCAACCCATATGATTGGACACGAATTAACGGCTTTGTATGGAATTGATCACGCTAGAACTTTGGCTATAATTGGACCAAATTTATATCGTGTGATGTTTGAAACCAAAAAAGGAAAATTGGCACAATACGGAAAACGCATTTTTAATTTGTCTGGAACAGAAGACGAAATAGCCCAAGAAGCCATTAACAAAACCGTTGAATTCTTTCACACGATGGGAATGCAAACCAAATTGTCCGAATGCGCAAAAGACTTTGAGAAAACAGCTGATTTTATTGTGAACCGTTTTGAAGAAAGAGGTTGGACGGCTATGGGCGAAAAACAAAATATTACATTGGAAAAAGTAAAATCGATAGTGGAAATGAGTTATTAGCAACTAAAAAAAGGCGTTCCTAAACTCCTTTAAGACCGCCTTTTTCCAAAATACTAAAACAAAACTAACTAATTCAATTCACCTGTTCATTTGTAAAAAACAAATTAACAATGAGTTACAACGACAAAGCCAATTTTTTATTGTGCTAAATCATACTTTTTTTTAATTTTTTTTTAACCCCCTTTTTTTGGAAGTTTTAAAATCTATTTTGGAGCCGCATTTATTGTTTTGTTAGTATATTTTTAAGTACTTTTGATTTTAAAAGTACTTAAAAAAAATGACCAAAAATCTAAAATTTGCAGTAATTGGAGGTGGAAGTTGGGCAACGGCAATTGCCAAAATGTTGTGTGTAAACCTGAAAGAAATTGCTTGGTATATGCGAAATGAAGATGCCATTGCACACATAAAACACCACCATCATAATCCCAATTACCTAAGTTCGGTTGAATTTGACACCAGAAAATTAAAACTTACGAGCGACATCAATGAAGCAGTCGCTTTTGCCGATTACATCATTTTTGCCATTCCTTCGGCTTTCTTGAATGGAGAACTGGAAAAACTAACCGAAAGTTTGGAAGGCAAAGTTATTTTCTCGGCCATCAAGGGAATCGTTCCCGAAACGAGTTTGATTGTTGGCGAACATTTCAACACCACCTACAACATTCCTTTTGAAAATATTGGCGTAATAACGGGGCCTTGCCACGCCGAAGAAGTCGCTTTGGAACGTTTGTCCTATCTTACGATTGCCTGTGGCGATGCCGGAAAAGCCAAAATCGTGGCCAAATGTTTGTCCAGCAATTACATCAAAACCAAAATTTCCGATGACATCATAGGCACAGAATATGCCGCAATGCTCAAGAATATTTATGCCGTTGCAGCCGGAATTGCCCACGGATTGGGATATGGCGACAATTTCCAGTCGGTGTTGATGAGTAACGGAATTCGTGAGATGAAAAAATTCATCAAGAAAGTCCACAAAATGAAGCGAAATATCAATGATTCGGCTTATTTGGGGGATTTATTGGTAACGGGGTATTCCATTTTTTCCAGAAACAGGATGTTCGGAAACATGATTGGAAAAGGCTACACCGTAAAATCAGCCCAAATGGAAATGAGCATGGTGGCCGAAGGTTATTATGCCACCAAAAGTGCCTACAACCTCAACCAGGGTTATGGAGCCAAAACACCAATCATCGATGCGGTTTACAGCGTTTTATACGAAGGAAAATCAGCCAAAAAAGTGTTTGAAAAACTGACCGAGAAGTTGGATTAAACTTTTAGAATAAAGAAAAAAGAGAATAGAATAAAGAAAGTTAGTCTTTATTCTATTCTCTTTTTTCTTTTCTCTTTTTTTCTTTTTACCTCACAATAACCCCATCCACAAACAAAAGCGGCACTTCCTCAACATAATCTGGAGTAATGGAATTGGCCTTGAAAATGAATTTTCTGTCGTATAAAGTGTTGCCAATAAAGAACGTGACCATAAACTCGTTGTTGAGTGCCAAAACGCTTTTTTCGACCATTTCGACTTTCACGAATGTAACCGCTGGCACTTCCATGAAAGCGTGACGCAAAAGCGATGTTTTTTTCATTTCGCCATCGATGGTTCCAAAAGCTTTGGAAACCACCATTACGCTATCGAGATTGAAATCGCTGTCGTTTACCAAATAGATGTACCACACTTTTTCCATAAAATCGTCGCTCCATTCCTGGACGGCGGCAAGGAAAACATTTTCAACTTGGGGAATGATGATGTCTTTTTTCATACTTTTTTACCGCAAAGGCACTAAGGCGCAAAGTCTTGTTTTGAAAATATAACGTGTTTTATTGTTTAAGCGGAAAGCTCCAAAATTAAATGGAAGCCTTGAATTGCTCCAAGAAGCGAACGTCATTTTCGTAGAACATACGGATATCGCCAATTTGGTACAACAACATGGCGATTCTTTCGATTCCCATTCCAAAGGCAAAACCAGTGTATTCTTCTGGGTTGATGTTGCAATTTTTCAAAAC
>JAGNPF010000382.1 GCA_017989775.1 Flavobacterium sp. | reverse complement strand
GTTTTTGTATAGGCACCGCCCAGCAAAACCAAATGCGAATTGACTCCAATGTTGTAAATCGCACCCACAACGATGGTCATGTAGATTTGCCATCCGAAATAAAGATAGAACGAAGCCAAGATGGTCGATACAATGGTCGCAATGACCATCAACCACCATTTGGAACTCAAATACCCTTTGTAGGGAATGTTTTGCGTCATCATCAGTTGGTAATAAGCACTGTCCCAACTCGGAACGAATTGTCCGAAAGTGATTAAAAATCCACCCGATACAAAAATTCCTGCAAAAATATGCATCACGGGATTGTTGTAAGCTTCGATGCCGTTGGTAAAAAAAAGCAGCCCGTAAAAAAGAAACATCACGCTCATTATCACTGTGGTTTTGGATCTTTTGTTTCTTTTGATCAATTTGATGTCGTTTTTCAAGAATGTCCCGATGGTACCAAATTGGTTCAACCAAGTCAAATCTTCCGTTTTGGCAATATCTTGTTTCCTGGAAAGTCCCGCATCGAGGTATAAATCATTTTTGAAATATTCAAAAGTGTAACAATACAAGCCTATTAGAACCATAATTGGAATCACAAAAGCCCAATAAGTATTGAAAAGAGCGTCAAAAAAAGGCCCCGTATAACTCGTGATGTCAAAAAAACCATAGTATTGCAATCCGCCAAAAACAGCCGCGATTCCAACAAAAACAGCCAATAAATTGTCCTTGTTGCTCAATACAATATTGACAAAATTGTTGATGTAAACCAATGAAACCATTGCCGTATGCCAAAGTATCACGGACAACACATCGTATCCTTCATAAATCAAGACAATGCTAAAAGGAAGAAATAAAAAAGCGTGAATAAAATTGAAGAAGGACAGCGCTGTTTTTCCCAATGAAAAATGAACGATTGTCGGTTTTTTTATGGGTAAAACCAAGAGCGGACGAATGTTCATCACGGGGATTTTCTGCAACAAGAGACGAATGATTAAATCGAATAAAAAATAATAAATCAAGTATTTATTGATGGTAACTATGGGATCGAGATGCAGTTCCTTGAGGATGTAAAAAGCCCCAATTCCCACTATCAAAAAGACCAAGGTGAAATATACCGCCAAAAAACCCATCAGTATTTTTATGGCCAAATTGCCTCCGAAAGAGGCCGAACGTATAAAAGCCTTCCATTCGAGATAAAGAAATTTTTGAATCATGATTGTGTCATTTGATTTTGTATTAGTTGTTAAATGTAAGTAAATGTTACAAAAAAAATAAACTTCTAAACGCTTAAACTTTCCTATTTTTTTTGGTTTACTATCTTTGCAAAAAATATTCCCATGCCTTTATTCAAAAAACTCATCATAAAAGAAGTAAAACGCGAAACCAAGGACGCGGTTTCCATACTTTTTAATGTTCCCGAGGAATTCAAATCCCATTATACTTTCATTGCCGGCCAATATGTCAATTTGAGATTGACGCTGGACGGCAAAGAAATTCGTCGTGCGTATTCCATTTGTTCGTCGCCGGAAAGCGGTGAATTGAGAATTGCGGTAAAAGCGGTCAAAAACGGAGCTTTTTCCCAATTTGCCAACACCAAACTAAAAGCGGGCGATATGCTGGAAGTGGGAAAACCGGAAGGAAAATTCACTTTGGAAACGGAAAGCCACAACCAAAAAAACTACGCCGCTTTTGTGGCCGGAAGCGGAATCACGCCAGCCATTTCAATCCTGAAATCGGTTTTGAAAAGCGAACCCCAAAGTTCTTTTGTATTGGTTTACGGAAACAAATCACCTGAAGAAACCATTTTTCACCAAGAATTACACGATTTACAACTGAAATATACCGGAAGATTGTTTGTGCATTATGTCTATAGCCAAGCCAAAGCCGATGGAGAACTTTTCGGTCGCATCGATAAATCGGTCGTGAATTTTGTCTTGAACAACAAACACAAGGAACTCGAATTCGACAAGTTCTATTTGTGCGGGCCGGAAGAAATGATCAATACCGTTACCAAAGTTTTGAAGGAACACAACATCAAGGATTCTGCCATCAAGTTTGAATTGTTCTCTAGTTCTGCTGTCGAAAATCTGGAAGCCAGTTCTCACGAAGGCCACACCAAAATCACGATGACTGTTGACGACGACGAAACGACTTTCGAAATGTCGCAAAAACAAACCATCCTCGAAGCAGCCCTAAAACAAGGCATTGACGCTCCTTATTCTTGCCAAGGCGGAATTTGCAGTAGCTGTCTCGCCCGAGTAAAATCAGGAACGGCCGAAATGAAGAAAAACTCCATCCTGAGCGACAAAGAAATCGCCGATGGCTTGATTCTGACTTGCCAAGCGCATCCAACCTCCGCAGAAATTGTGGTGGATTTTGATGATGTTTAATTCCTATTTTAGAGTGTAGATTTTAGATTGCAGATTCCTATGATTAAATAGTTAACGAAAACTTCTCTGAAAAGGGAAGTTTTTTTGTTTTAGGGAGGTTGTGATTTTTCTTATATTAGCGGAATGATAATAATCTACTTTATTGATAAAAATCAATAAAGAATTATGTACAATTAAACTAAAACTATGTCAAACGATAAATTCTACTTCAATAAATTTGGAATAAAAGTCCTAAAAGAGAATTCGAAAGCTTACATTC
>JAGNPF010000381.1 GCA_017989775.1 Flavobacterium sp. | reverse complement strand
GCTCTTGTGTCCGCAATAAAACCAGACACAAAATCAACCTGATGATCAATAAAATCAAATATGAGTTTTCTGCCCTGACTTGGCAACACGCATCACCTGGTGGTTGGTATTTTGTTTCACTTCCAAAAGATATGAGTACTGAGATTAGAACCAATCTCAAATGGCAAGAAGAAGGTTGGGGAAGATTAAAAGCAACGGCAAAAATTGGCGACCATCAATGGGAAACCGCCATTTGGTTTGACACAAAAAAGGAAACTTATTTATTGCCACTGAAAGCTGAAATAAGAAAAAAAGAAAAAATAGAAGCAGAAAATCAAATAGAGGTGACTTTATGGATTTGAATAGGGACATTTGCTTGCTTTTGTCTTGACAATCCTTCCTATAGAAATTGCCAATCGTGAAGTAAACACAACATGACTAAACACAGGAAATAAAAAACCCTGTCAGAGTTTTGAACTCCAACAGGGTTATTTATGGAAAGCAAACCAAAGAGACCTTCAATATACTTCCTTGTTGTTTTTATAATTTAACGGTTAATCCAAGGCCTCCCATTGCACCTGCAGTGCTTCCACCACCTAATTCCAAATAAATCCCCCATTTATCATTCCAAAACCATCTTCCACCAACATGAAGACCTAAATCAATATCACTTTCGTCTATTCCATTGTCATCTCCATTGTAAATGGCGTAACCGGCTCCCAAACCTCCATATACATCCCAAGCATCATTTGATATCCCAAACACATTGTCAAAATAATAATTGGCTTTAACATGCAAGGTCAACCAATCAAGATCAAAATTTGTAGCCGCACCGGGAGCAATCGTAATGTCTTCATGCACCGGTATTTCATAATTAATACCTACAAGACCAAAATTTAATTCCTTTCTAGCCTGACTAAATACATTGGCAGTCAAGAATACGAAAAATAACGCGCAAAATAAAGTTGTTTTTTTCATTGTGATAGTTTTTATTTGTTTGTAACAAATATAAGAAAAAAATTATTAACTCATCGTGTAAAAATTAACAAATAGACACAATACGCTATCTCCCTTTCCTATATATAAAAACGAACACGTACTCAAAGTCGGAGACTTTAAGAAGTATGTGTTTTTAAATATTTCAAACCGCTTTTTTCTGGATTTCCTTTGTAACTTTGCCTTTCTGAAAACTAGTAAATGAAATTCCAGGTCATATCCGATTACCAACCCAAAGGCGACCAGCCACAAGCCATCGAAAAATTGGCGCAAGGCATCGAGGCCGGCGAACAGTTTCAAACCTTGTTGGGAGTAACGGGTTCTGGAAAAACATTTACCGTGGCCAACGTCATCCAGGAAGTGCAAAAACCCACCCTGATTTTGGCGCACAACAAAACCCTGGCAGCCCAGTTGTATTCGGAGTTCAAGCAATTTTTCCCGAACAATGCCGTGGAATATTTCGTTTCCTACTACGATTATTACCAGCCCGAAGCTTTTATGCCAGTTACGGGTGTTTTCATCGAAAAGGATTTGTCCATCAACGAAGAATTGGAAAAAATGCGTTTGAGCACCACTTCTTCCCTGCTTTCGGGACGAAGGGACATCATCGTGGTGGCTTCGGTTTCCTGTATTTACGGTATTGGAAACCCGGTGGAATTCCAGAAAAACGTCATCGCCATTGAAAGAGACCAAGTCATTTCCCGTACCAAATTGTTGCACAGTTTAGTCCAAAGTTTGTATTCCAGAACCGAAGCCGATTTCAATCCCGGGAATTTTAGAATAAAAGGTGACACTCTCGAAGTCTATCCGAGTTATGCCGACGATGCCTATCGAATTCATTTCTTTGGAGACGAAATCGAAGAAATCGAAAGTTTTGATTTGAAAACCTCCAAAGTCTTGGAACGATTTGAAAAACTGACCATTTATCCCGCCAACATGTTCGTGACTTCGCCCGATGTCCTGCAAAATGCCATTTGGGAAATCCAACAGGATTTGGTCAAACAAGTCGATTATTTCAAGGAAATTGGCAAACATCTGGAAGCCAAAAGACTGGAAGAACGCACCAATTTCGACTTGGAAATGATTCGCGAATTGGGGTATTGTTCCGGAATCGAGAACTATTCCCGTTATCTTGACGGACGAGATGCTGGCTCACGACCTTTCTGTTTATTGGATTATTTCCCGAAAGATTATTTGATGGTGGTGGACGAAAGTCACGTGACGCTTTCGCAAGTTCAGGCGATGTACGGAGGCGACCGCAGCCGAAAAGAAAACTTGGTCGAATACGGTTTTCGACTTCCTGCCGCGATGGACAACCGTCCGTTGAAATTTGATGAATTCGAGGCGATGCAAAACCAGGTCATTTATGTATCGGCAACACCGGCCGATTATGAATTGCAAAAATGCGATGGCGTTTATGTGGAACAAATTATTCGTCCAACTGGATTGTTGGATCCCATTATTGAAATTCGCCCGAGTTTGAACCAAATTGACGATTTAATTGAAGAAATCCAAGCCCGTGCCGAGATTGACGAACGCGTTTTGGTCACGACTTTGACCAAAAGAATGGCGGAAGAATTGGCCAAATATCTGGACAAAGTTTCCATTCGTTGTCGTTACGTCCATTCGGATGTGGATACTTTGGAGCGCATCGAAATCATGC
>JAGNPF010000380.1 GCA_017989775.1 Flavobacterium sp. | reverse complement strand
GCTTTGTAGGGTGTATCGTTTTCTTCTTGTTGTTATTTAGAGAATGGAGAAAAATACGAACCAACTTCCCCTCCTCTAGAAGGGTGCATGAAAGGCGGGGTGAACCAAACCAAACTCACAAAACATTTTCCAAGACACAAGCTTCCTTAATTAACAGATTAAAGTTTATTTTTGCAACATGCTAAAATGGTTCAACAACCTGTTTTCAAAAACAAAAACAGAAGACAACACAGACTATATGAAGAAATTTTTGATCGTCGGACTCGGCAATATCGGTGCCGAATATGTCAACACAAGGCACAATATTGGTTTTAAAGTGGTCGATTTTTTGGCCAAAAAAGAAGGAATCAGTTTCGAAACCGTAAAACTCGGCGCCTTGGCCGAATACAAATTCAAGGGACGCACTTTCCTGCTCTTGAAACCCAACACCTACATGAACTTGAGCGGCAAAGCCGTGCAATACTGGATGGACAAGGAAAACATTCCACTTGAAAACGTCTTGATTATCACCGACGACCTGAATCTTTCCTTTGGAGCAATCCGCATCCGGAAAAAAGGCAGCGATGGCGGACACAACGGATTAAAAAACATCCATGCCGTATTAAACACAACCGATTATGCCCGTTTTCGTTTTGGCATCAGCGACGAATTCAAGAAAGGAAAACAAATAGATTATGTATTGGGCGAATGGGACGACACCGAAAAAGCGGCACTGCCAGAGCGGCTGGAACTGGCTTCCGAAATCATAAAATCTTTTGGAACCGCCGGATTGGAAAACACGATGAGCACATTTAACGGAAAATAAAAAAAGGCGGCTATTTTCCTTTTTTTTCGCCATAAGCCAATTTCAAACACTATAAAATCAATTAATTATCAAATTTTCATCCATTTATAATTGCAAATTATAAAAATAATTAATTTTGGTGAAAACCCTGCGACAACTATGAAGACAACTACCCTCAACTCTCTCCATACGATTATTGTAACTCTTTGCTTATTGGCTTTAAGCAATACATACGGCCAGAATAAAAGTACTACCAGCAAAACGCTATTGGGAAAAACCATCCGTACCGAAAACAAAAACCCGAACAAAGGAATTATTCGTTGTGCAACGGTAGAATACGAGCAATATCTTCAAGAGAAGAACCCAAAAAGAATGAGTAATGACCAATTTGAAACTTGGATAGCTCCTTTAGTAAACAAACAGAAAGCAGCCAGAACTAGCTCAAAAACGGCCGCACCAACCATCATAACGATACCAGTAGTTGTTCACGTGATTTATAACGGTCAACCCATTGGAACAGCACCGAACATTACTGACGCTCAAGTTGAATCGCAGATTGCTGTATTGAATCAAGATTTCAGAAAAATGTTAGGCTCTCCAGGAGGAGAAAGCACCAACCCTGTTGCCGCAGACATTGGAATTGAATTTGTTCTTGCAAAAGTAGATCCTAACGGAAATCCAACAAATGGAATTAACCGAGTAAGTATGTGCCAACCCTCTTGGTCAAGAACAGAAATAGATGAAACCGTAAAGCCAGCAACCATTTGGGACCCAACTCAATATATGAACATGTGGAGTGTTGAATTCTCAGGTGCCTCTCTTCTAGGTTATGCCCAATTTCCGGATGCCTCCGGATTGCCCGGTCTTGACGCTAGTGGCGGAAATGCAAATACGGACGGGGTTGTTTCCGGCTATACCGTATTTGGAAGCAAAGACCACGACACCAACAACAATTTTTTGTTGGACGCCACTTACAACAAGGGAAGAACAATGACCCATGAAGTGGGCCACTGGCTTGGACTCAGACATATTTGGGGTGATGCCACTTGTGGCGACGATTTTTGTGCCGATACGCCCATTCATCATGACTCCAACTATCATTGTCCAACAACGATTCCATTAAGCTGTGATCCTGTCCCGGTACCGGAAATGATTCAAAACTATATGGACTACACGGATGATGCCTGTATGAACATTTTCACCCAAAACCAAAAAGACAGAATAATAACTGTTATGACTAATTCTCCCAGAAGAAGTTCCTTGAAAACCTCAACCAAAGGCACGGCAATTGTAACGCTTTTAAACACTAATTCGTATGGTGTTTTAAATGTTGGCGTGGCAACCGCAAATGGAGGAACCGACCAAAGATCCGGCAACAATACTGCCACGGCAACCTATACGGCTCCGGCCATTCCAACCAATTATGCTTTCAACACATTTACCTTCAGGTTACAACAAGATTTTTGGGGAGATGAAACCACTTGGAATTTAAAAGATGGTTCTGGTGTTGTTAAATATAGTGGCGGGCCTTATCCAGGCAAACACGATGAAATTTTACCTTTACCTACACTAATAACCGAAAATTGGGTTTTAGACAGTAACCAATGCTATACTTTCACTATCAATGATACACAAGGTGATGGAATTTGTTGTGATGGTGGAAATGGTTTTTACGACATCAAATCTACGGATGGATTAACCACCGTGATTGCCGGAACAGACTTTGGCTATGGCGACAGCAAATCATTTACCATAGGCACACTGGGCACAAACGAATTCGAAACCTCAACCGACATTTATCTGTATCCAAACCCAACAAAAGGCACATTGAACATTCAAATTCCAAGCAATTTTG
>JAGNPF010000379.1 GCA_017989775.1 Flavobacterium sp. | reverse complement strand
GAACAAACAAATCCCAAAATCTTTCATAAAGTGTATCGCACCGTTGTTGATATAAGAGTGAATTACCCCAACGCCACCGTATCGACTGATGAACAATGCCGCCAAAAGAGGTCCGGCTGCCAATCCCAATTTCAGGGGAACCGGTAAAGATGGAATCAAGATAGGAATGGAACCAATAATGACTCCAAAAATCAATCCGCCAAAAAGGGAAAGAAAATCAGGTTCCAAAAGGATTTTTTTGGAATTTCCAATGATTTTTTCAGCCTCGTGAATGGCTTGTTTGTCACCCACCACCATTAAAGTGTCTCCATAATAAAGTTCCAATGAAGGTTGTGCCAAGATTTCCAATCCAGAACGAATGACACGAGTCACCCTCACGTCGTATTGATTGTACAAATCCAGTTGAGCCAACGTTTTGTGGGTAGCCGTTTTTTTGGTGACACTAAGTATTTTGGTAGTAATATCGGCTTCGGATTCGATGAACAAATCGGTCGAAACTTTCCCGACAATCTCGATAAATGCGTCGATGTCTTTTTGTTTGGCCACAACCATCAAAACGTCTTTCTCTTGCAGGACGGTGTCTATGGAAGGAGAGGAAACCGCTTTTGTTCCGCTATGTTTCTGCCTCGAAATGATGACGTTCTCAATATGGAATTCCTTGAAAACCTGTTTGATGGTTTTGCCGATAACTTCCAGTTTGGTAACCCTGCATTTTTGGCGAACAATCTTGTTTTCGGAATCCTTGTTTTTTTCATTCAGCATGACGGCTTCTTTCGACAAATCGATTCTCAAAAAACTTTTGGCCAAGATTATGATGAGAATAATCCCGAAAACCCCCACAGGATAAGTAATGGCGTAGGCAATGGCCGGATCGGAAAAGTGGTCGGCAGGAAGATTCAATTGTTTTTGGATTTCGACAAGAGTTGATTTGGCAGCTCCCAATCCCGGTGTATTGGTAACCGAACCCGACATTAATCCAACCGCATTTTCAATTTTCACGTTGACTAACAGGTGGATTAAATAGGTAATGATTCCGCCCAAAAAAACGGTGCCCACACCCAAGGCATTAAAAATCAATCCTTCCTTCTTGAACGAAGAAAAGAATGAAGGTCCCACTTGGATTCCAATTCCGTAAACAAACAAAATCAACCCAAATTCCCGAACGAATTGAATTAATTCCGCGTCCATGGTGAATCCCAAATGACCCAAGAAAAGGCCAACGAACATCACGGCCGAAACACCCAATGAAACACTGCCTATCTTGATTCTTCCCACAAAAAAACCAATGCTGATGGCTAAAAACAGGACAATCAATGCCTGGGTCATTTCCGGCTCATCGGTTGGCGTAAATAATATTTTAAACCATTCAAACATAAGTAACTAAGATTTAATTGTTAATAATCCTTTTTTTTGATATATAAATTTAAATTCAGATTCTACTTGTTCTTTAAGCCTCTTTTTGAAATAATTTTTTGATCAACACATTCAAATCTTTTCCTTTCACGGTATAGGATTTGAACACGATAATTGGGAAGGCAACACCAAAAGCAAGGGCAAAAAGAATGAAAACGGTGCTAATTCCATAGGAAAGGGTTTGGATAACTTGTTCTACAGAAGGTTTTTGTCCGTGGTCATTGCTAATCCAGTCAATCATTCCCATCATAAACTCGTAACTAAGCAGCCCGGGAATCATGTTGATAACGGCCGGTATCATGAAAATGATGGGAGGCGTGTGTGCCCTGTGTGCAAAATACATTCCCGAAATACCCACAAAGGATGAAGCCGCAAAAATGGATAAAATCAGATTGACCTCACATTCCTTGAACAAAAGGTATTTGATGTAATATCCAACGGCTCCAAGCAGAAAAACAGTCCACATTGCCCTTTTCGAAGTATTGAATATCAGTGCAAAACCCAAAGAAGTGACTCCTCCAAAAATTAATTTGGAAGCATGCAGGGCAATGCCCGTGGGTTGGTAAGCCTCTACCACCAAGGCTTGCAAACCGGAGAAATCAAAACCGCTGATGGCATTGACAAAAGGTTGGCTAAAAATTAAATTGGATACAAAAAAACCAAAGGCAAGCATGAAAATAGCCATCGAAAAATAGATGAATCGAGCCGTACCCGATTCAAAATAACCTTCCAGATAATCAATGAAGGAATTTATCATCACCACACCCGGAATGAGGTACAATATTGAAACAATCAAGGCCTGCTTGATTTCGACATTGAAAAATAGTCCCGTAAAATGGATAATCGATATTGAAATGGTCGAAGCTACAAAAAATGCCATCAAGTGGTTGTGGTGCCTCAATACCATATTTCTTCGAGCATAAAACCCGATGAATGTTGAAACGTAAACAATTAGCGACTGAATCCAGTCCCCGTCAAACAACATACAAAGTGCCATACTGGCAAAGGGAGCCCAAAAATACAGTTGAAAATCGGTATATACTTTTCTGCCTCTTATTTGTGCCAGTCGCGACTTGATTTCGTCTATTGAAATTTTATTCTCGAAAACATCCCAGGACAAAATGCTGATTTCAGAAATGGTCTCAAAATTGATTCCTTTGGCCCGAACCGTTCTGGCCAGCGTGTGTGCCTTGTGTTTGTTCTCCTTGTAAATGGATATTACAATTCC